>CAZFJO010000085.1:0-13348 GCA_964518915.1 uncultured Saprospiraceae bacterium | reverse complement strand
ATTTATTATTAGATTATACTGGTAAGTTGCCGATAGGCATAGGGACTGGATCTTCTAGAGAAAATGCAATGACGACAATCGGACACTTAGGATTGGTTGATCACGTGGATGTAATCGTTACTGCTACAGACGTAGACAAGTATAAGCCTCATCCTGAGACTTTCTTGAAGTGTGCAGAACAATTGGGAGTAGCACCTGAAGCGTGTATAGTATTTGAAGATGGAATGCCTGGGATAATGGCAGCGAAAGCTGCAGGCATGCAATTTCTGCATGTTCAAGATATGATAAGTTGAGCTATGGTTGAGGTTACAGATAGAATATGGTTGACTGGAAGTACAGGCTTGCTGGGTAGTTATATAGCTAGATATTTGCTGAAAAGCGGGTATACTAACTTAGTCTGTAATAAGAGGGCAACCAGTGACCTTTCTCTGATATCTGATTTTTCTGAAGATGTTACCTGGGTGGACATAGACCTGACATCGTATTATGATGTGTATGACTTCATGAAAGAAGTAGATTGTGTGATTCATGCTGCGGCTATGGTCAGTTTCAACCCGCAAGATAAATCACAACTTGAGGAGAATAATGTAGAAGTGACAACTACGATCGTCAATGCAGCTTTAGAAGAAAACATCAAGAAGTTAGTCTACATCAGCTCTGTTGCTGCTCTAGGCAAACGAGCAGATGGGAAACGAATTTCTGAAACCCAAGAATGGAAAGAATCTTCTCTCAATTCCCACTATGGTATCTCTAAGTATAAGAGTGAGTTAGAAGTATGGAGGGGAGGTCAAGAAGGACTAGACATGGTTATTTTATCTCCTGCCTACATTCTAGGTACAGGAAAGTGGGGTTCTTCTTCCTTAAGATTGTACCCTGATGTTGCTAAAGGCAATCGCTACTATCCAGAAGGTGGCAATGGATTCGTAGATGTACGCGATGTTGCAGAAGCGGTAATTAAGGTTATCGAGCAAGATAGGACTCAAGAAAATTATATTATTTCCGCGGAGGATCTATCCTATTTTGAAGTAATGAAAGTTATGTGCCAGACGCTGGATCTGGATCCTCCGAGCAAAGGCCTTACTTCTTACCACCGGAAAGTATACTACTATATGCGCAGGATAAAAGACCTTGTATCATTAAAGTCTCCTTCGTTAACAATGTCAGCCCTCAACAACCTCAGTATACAATCGTGTTACAATAATCAGAAGTCGATCGATGAACTGTCTATGAATTATAGGGATATAAGAAAAACTTTAAGAGAAACGACATCTAGATTTAAAGCTAAAGATGAATCCCCTCTTCCGATTGCTTTCCGTGGGTGATATGTAAATTATTACTTTTCAATCAGTTAAATATTACAGTAATTTCACCTATAAAAATAGCTTGTACAGAACATAATTTTATACTTAAGCATATTTAGAAAATAATATAAGATTGTATATATTCAGAGTGTAATCTTATTTCACATATTCTATTTTCAGGCGATAATATTCGGTTACTATGAAGATGATCTTCATGGCCTCAACCAGCAATAAGTCACTTGGATATAGGCTTAAAATGTATAAACCAATATGAGCTTAACAACTAAAAATATCAGGAATGTTGTCCTTTTGGGCCATTCCGGATGCGGGAAAACCACCCTATCAGAGACAATGTTATATGAATCTGGCGGCTCAAGCAGGAGAGGAAATGTAGAGAACAAGACGACCGTTTCCGATTTCACTAACATCGAGCAAGAAAAGGGCAATTCCATATTCAGCACCTTGATGCATGCAGAATGGAGAGGATGTAAAATAAATATGATCGATACACCGGGTTATGACGATTTCGTAGGAGAGGTTGTTTCTTCGTTGAAAGTGGCAGACACCGCTGTATTGGTTCTAAACTCAGCGAATGGGGTAGAAGTAGGAACCGAACTTGTATGGGAGTATATAAAAAAGTACAATACGCCATCTATCATGGTGATTAATCAAGTAGACCATGAGAAATCAGATTTCGAGAATACCCTAGAACAAGCCCGAGAGAGATTCGGAAAAAAAGTTATTCCTGTCCAGTACCCTTTAAACCAAGGAGCCGGATTCAATTCTATCGTTGATGCACTCAGGATGACAGTCTATGAATTCAGCGCAGAAGGAGGAAAACCTGAGAAAAAGCCTATCCCTGAATCAGAGATGGAGCGGGCACAAGAAATGCACAATGCGCTGGTAGAAGCAGCTGCAGAAAATGATGAAGGATTGATGGAAAAATTCTTCGAGGAAGGCACACTTAATGAAGATGAACTTGCAGCTGGTCTAACAATCGCCCTAGCCAATCAACAGATATTTCCTATTTTCTGTTGTTCTGCTATTGACAACATGGGAAGTGGCAGAATCATGGGTTTCATAAAAGATATAGCTCCTAGTCCTGCCGATAGACCTGAAGCTGCTCTAGAAGGCGGAGGTGGCATAAAGCCTGATGCTTCTGCTCCTACTAGCATCTTTATATATAAAACACTTTCTGAGCCGCAAGTCGGGATGGTTTCCTATTTCAAGGTGTACTCAGGAACCATAAAAGCCGGAGACGAACTGGTCAATATGGAGAGCAGCAATTCTGAGCGAATCAGTCAGATCTATGTAGCCAATGGTAAAAGTAGAAAACAGGTCAATCAGTTGATAGCTGGAGACATAGGTGTGACGGTTAAGCTCAAGAATGCCCATTCTAATAATACCTTGAATACTAAAGGCACTGATTCTAAAATTGAAAAGATTCACTTTCCGGATCCTAGAATAAGGACAGCAGTTACGCCATCTTCCTCTGGTGAAATGGAGAAATTGATGAAGGCACTCAATCAGATTTCTGAGGAAGACCCTACCTTAGTGGTAGAGATGTCTCCACAGTTAAAGCAGACTATATTGCATGGCCAAGGTCAACTTCATCTCGACATTATAAAATATAGAATAGAAAAAGTCAATGGAATATCCATGACCTTCAATCAGCCTAAAATTCCTTATAGAGAAACCATTACGACAGAAGCAAGCGGATCTTATCGCCACAAGAAACAGTCCGGTGGTTCTGGACAATTCGGAGAAGTTCATATGCGCATAGAACCTTATTATGAAGGGATGCCAGACCCATCAGGAATGTCTGTAAGGAATAAAGAAATAGAAGAACTTCCGTGGGGAGGAACGCTAGCCTTCTACTGGTGCATTGTCGGTGGCGCTATAGATAATAAATACGCCAATGCAATAAAGAAAGGCGTCATGCAGAAAATGGAAGAAGGGCCATTGACAGGATCATATTGTCAAGATTTAAGAGTATGTGTGTACGATGGTAAGATGCATGCTGTTGATAGCAACGATATGGCATTTATGCTAGCTGCGGCGCAGGTATTTAAAACGAGTTTCAGAGAAGCTAAACCTCGGATACTTGAACCTGTATACGACGTAGAAATCCTATGCAGCGATACAGTTATGGGTGACATAATGGGAGACTTGCAGACACGAAGAGCCATTATCCAAGGCATGGAATCGGAAGGCCATTACCAGAAAATAAAAGCTCGCGTTCCTCTTTCAGAAATGTATAAGTACAGTTCTACCCTAAGGTCGTTGTCTCAGGGAAGGGCTAAGTTTTCTAGAAAATTTGCGGAATTCACGGAATTACCAGGTGATCTACAGAAACAACTCATATCTCAGCACGACAAGGAGCTCGTAGATGCTTAATGGAATTAAATAAGAGGCCATCCCGATAACCCGATTAATATCCATTTTCATTGAGTGATCTAGAATCTATGTATCTTGTAGCGTGACTATAATTGCGAAATGAAGATAGGATTCGATGCTAAGCGAGTTTTTCACAACTCCACTGGACTAGGAAATTATAGCCGTACGCTTATTAAGAACTTGCAACGGTATTACCCAGAACACGAGTATTTTTTATTTACACCGTCTGTCACTGAGAATAGTTATACCCGTCCTTTTCTTACAGGGGAATTTCAGATTGTTACGCCGCAGAATAAAATACCAGGCTGGAGGTCTGTTTTTTCATCAAGAACAATTGAGCGCCTCGATTTAGACATATATCATGGGTTAAGCCATGAAATCCCTCTTGTTAAACCTGCAAGTAATACTTCCATGGTTGTCACCATCCATGACTTGATATTTCTCAATAGAGCATCTGATTATAACCGCTGGGATAGGTGGTCCTATAATTATAAGTATAAGCGGGCGGCACAATCTTGTGATGCATTAGTAGCCATAAGTAATTACACAAGGGATCAAGTGCGCCATCACTGGGATATAGAAGAAAAAAAGATCCATACAATCTATCAATCTTGTAACGATGTTTTTTTTCAACCCTCCATTGCGGAATCAGATCGTTCTTACTTTCTGTATGTAGGGTCTGTCGTAAAGAGGAAAGGATTACTGTATATTATAGAAGCACTGGGAAGTTGTCCAGGGCATACAAGACCTAAGCTAGTTGTCGTAGGACGAGGAGGAAGTTATTATGCAGAATGTAAAGAGAGAATAAGAGCGCTTAAAATGGAAAATCAAGTAGATTTCAAAGAAAATGTGAGTACTGAAGAATTAAAAAGATTGTATGATCAGGCTCTGGCGCTCGTCTTTCCAAGTAGAGAAGAAGGCTTCGGGATTCCTGTTATAGAGGCGGGCTTAAGAAAAACACCGGTAATTACGTCGCGATATGGTGCTTTACAGGAATCTGCTGGACCTTACGCCACATATATCGATCTAGAACAGCCAGATGACTTGAAAAACGCACTTTTAAGCCACCTAATTCACGATGATAAACGTGCAATTCTTATTGAAAAAAGCTATATTTATGTGGAGTCTTTGTTTAATCCAGAGGCGACGGCACGTTCTTTGTATGAGTTATATGTAAACTTGAGAACATAAGCCTATCGAGAAATGTCAGAAAATAGCTTATCTCTCTTTAATTCAATTACTAGTTGCCTAATTCAGCTAATTAAAGCTACATTTGAGCAGTTCGATTACCTTGGTAGTTGAATTAAAATCCAGGTTTCATTCTCATTATTTTGGGGTGGGTTCCAATACAACCACCCCTTTTTTTATGCCCCTAACTGAAGGATGGCCTTTCCCTCCCTTTTCTCTGAAGAATATGATGTTATAATAGTCAGCTCTCTGCTTCCTGCATGAGCAATATTTTTCTATACAAATTACATATATTTATATATATAGAAATATATTATCTATATTTGACTTATAATAAGATAGAAACAATATATT
Organism: uncultured Saprospiraceae bacterium; assembly: GCA_964518915.1. GTDB lineage: Bacteria > Bacteroidota > Bacteroidia > Chitinophagales > Saprospiraceae > JABDLO01. Next base: position 8,108 of record CAZFJO010000085.1, on the reverse strand, counting down.
GATTTGTATCATATGTGTTTTCTTATACAATGACTAAGGATAAGAAAACACAGTAACCAGAACTGACGACCATGGTATTTAAATGGGAAAACTACTACCTCATGGGCAGAATATCCGTATGGGTATGCCTCATCACATTAATCCCTATAACGGGTACAGGACAGATCTCTTTTCCTGCATGTGACCTTCACGTAAAACAAGAACCTAGAATTCAGACACAGACTAGAAGAGTCAATCGTGTCCAGCAGACCGATACACGGCATTTCATCGATTGGGAATCAACGGATGAAGCGATAGGTTCTGATAACGAGTATTCTACAGTCTCCATGCCGATTCTTAAAACAGCTGAAACGCTCACTTTTAGGAATTTTGGATTCCAGATTCCAGACCTTTCTGCCATATACGGAATCACCGTGAAAGTAGAAGGTATGGCATCCGGAGGAGGATATATCAGGGAGAAAATAGCTATGCTGGTCCTTAAAAACAGTTCGGTAATAGGTGAAAACAAAGCGAATCTTGCCTATAATCAACAAGAATGGTCGATCGATGAAGAGACAACCTGGTTTTATGGTGGTAAGGAAGATACATGGGAATTAGAGCTTTTATCAGAAGACATCAATGATCCCTCTTTCGGTTTTTCTCTTCAAGTAAGGAATGCCAGTGGAAAGCAGGATGTTTCCGCTTTTATAGACCATGTTGAGATTGAGGTGCATTATAAAGAAGTATTTCGATTCTGCGATGGAGATTGTGTTACCTTCTCAGCGTCGGATAATGAAAATATTAAATCGTACGAATGGAAACTTCCTCGTGGATTCGAACTCCTATCTGGGATAGCGTCGGATGAAATAATAGCCATAGGAAAGGGTGTCGCAGCCTATGGAACATATGAGATATGCGTTGACTTAACAGATAATTCTGATAATGTATCTAGATGTTGTCGAACCTTTATTTTAGAAGAATGCCCCATGCCTACAATAGGGGATTTCGTATGGGATGACCGCAATGCAGATGGAATACAAGATGAAGGAGAAGAAGGGGTTGCAGATATATTAATCGAAGTATATGATATCAATGATGCCTTGGTTGCTTCAATAGAAAGTGATGAGGAAGGTGCATACCTTGTTGATGGGTTGTTTCCTGGTTCCTATTATGTAAGGGCATATCAACCAGAAGGATATGTATTTAGCAACAACGCAGGACCAGGATTCGATAATGTTATCAATGGTGCTAACGGGGAAGGCACGAGCGACTTCTTTATGATCGAAAGCGAAGACCGATTAGACATCGATATAGGGATATCTGAAACCGTTAATATAGGTGATCTCGTATGGGAAGATATCGATGGGAATGGTATCAATGATTCAGAACCCGGTATTTCAGGAATCACCATTTACCTTATAGATACTTCAGGAACCATAATCGACTCTACTTCCACAGATAGTTTAGGTAATTACTTGTTCGAGGCTCTATTGCCCGGACAATATGAAATTCTAATTGATCTAGGTATCTATCAAGTTACCCTGCAGAGTGGAGAAGTTACAGATGTGGATAATAATGATTTTAATCGAGAAGGAAGGACGGGATTAATTGATTTTTTAGAAGGAGGCACCTTTACGTATGTGGATGCAGGACTTTATGTACCAGCATCTGTAGGCGATCGAGTATGGGTAGATAAGAACGAGAATGGTATTCAAGATGAAGCGGAGCCTGGATTTTCTAATTTGAAAATCTTTCTTGTAAGAGAAAATGAAATATTGGATTCTGTCATAACCGATGAAGAAGGAAATTATCTATTCGATAATCTAGCTCCAGGCCTTTATGATTTAAAGGCTGAATTACCATTTGGACACATAGTTACAGGAATGGTAGATGAATTATCTACAGTAGACAATGATTTCTTTCAGATAGAAGACATAGCTGCAGTAGGTGTGGAATTGTTCTCAGGAGACATTTTACTCGATATAGACCTAGGACTAATAGAGCTTCCAGGATCTATTTCAGGCATAGCATGGGAAGACCTCAATGTAGATGGAATATTTAGCAATGACGAGCCTTTCCTTGCTATGATAGAAGTATCATTGCTGGATGATAATGGTAATGTCATTGATATAGATACAACAGACGAATTAGGAAGATATAATTTTAATGAAGTGAAGGTGGGTATATATACACTTTCATTCGCATCAGGAGATTTCTTCTTTTCTCCTATACCTGCAGAAGGAGACATGGTCTCCGTGGTGGATATGGAGGGGAATACTGAGCCTATAGAAATTACGCCAGCTCTAGAGGTAGATGGAATCAATGCAGGATATGTCTTGCCTGCTGAAATAGGTGATTTTGTGTGGCTGGATATCAATCGAAATGGGATTCAAGACCTAGATGAAAACGGTGTTTCTTCTGTGGAAGTTTTTTTACTCCGAGATGGTATAAAAATAGGATCATCAATTACAGATTCTGAAGGAGCATACTCGTTTTCAAGAATCTATCCAGGAGATTACACTATTGAAATAAATGTTTTAGAAGACCTGGTTCCTGCCCCCTTCAGGTCTGGAACGGATCCCACAGTGGACTCCGACTTATCAGAATCCATGACCGTTGATATGATTACTCTAGGATTCGGTGAGGTAGATACAGATATCGATATGGGATTGATGCTTCCTGGTTCTGATATCAATGGTCGTATATGGAATGATATCGTAAGGGATGGGTTGTATGATATAGAAGAGCCACTTCTCTCAGGACTGACAATTAACTTAATTGAAGCAACTGGAAACATTGCAGGTTCAACGGTAACGGATACAGAAGGTGGTTACGATTTTATAGCAGTTCCTGCTGGTACATATTATATCGAAGTAGTGAATCCAGGCAATTTTATCATTACCATTCCTAATGCAGGAGATGATATGTTAGATTCTGATCTGACGGGTGACTTTTCTAAGTTTAGTAGCTCAGAATTAATGATTGAATCAGGCCTTATATATTCTTCTATAGATGGGGGATTAATTGAGGTAGCCATGCTCGGCGGTCAGGTATGGATTGATAACAATCTAGATGGATTGAGAGGGCCAGAAGAACTGCCGCTAGTAGGTGTTGAATTCTTTCTAGTAGATGCTTCTACACAAGATACGATAGGTATAACTACCTCAGACGAGACAGGTGAGTATGGATTTATGGAGATCCCTAGAGGAGATTACTATATAATTGCTGAATCGTTGACTTCCTATACTATAAGCCCAGCAGATGAAGGAAGCGACGATACACTAGACAGTGATTTCACTTTAATGGGTAATGAAATCAGAACAGTGGTTATATCCATTCCACCAGATATGAAGAATATAGATCTAGGACTTGTGGAATTAGGCTCAGTATCCGGTATTGTGTGGAACGATCTTGATGGTGATGGGATACGAGAAGAAGGAGAACCAACGATATCTAATAATGAAGTTTCGCTGATTTCGTCAGATGGATCTATTGTGTCTACGACGACTACAGATGATGTGGGTGTCTACACATTCGAGAATTTACTGCCAGGAGATTACCAGGTAATCGTTGCAGTTAGAGATAATTTTAAAGTTACAATTCAGGATGCGGGTACCGATGACTCAGTTGACAGTGATGTAGAAGTTGAGACTGGAGCCTCAGCGGTATTCACCATGCCAGAAGACGATGGTCTAAATATAGATGCTGGAGTAAGTTTAAGAAGAGGAAATATTTCAGGGATCGTATGGAATGATGATAATAAGAATGGTATCAGAGAAGATACGGAATCTCTTTTATCAGATATTGTTGTTGAGTTGTATACAACAAGTAATATTTTAGTTTCGACAACAACCACGTCAACGGGCGATCTTCTAGGGCAGTATATGTTTGTGGATCTACCGGTAGGAGATTACTACATAAGGGTCTTGCCAGGAGATTTTGAATTTACCCTATCAGACTTAGGAGGAGACGATAGAGATAGTGATATAACGGAAGAAAATGGTCCTGGAACGAGCGATACATTTGCCTTGAGCGAAGAAGGAATATCAGATCTTGATGCAGGCTTATTCTTACCAGTGGGAAGTATTTCTGGGATAATCTGGGAAGATATGGACGAAGATGGGCTACTTGAAGATGAGGAAGAGAGATTGGAAGGTGTGGTTCTAGTTCTGTATACGGATGAGGATCAGGAAGTCGCAAGTACAACCTCTATTGCGGATGGAAGTTATTCTTTTAGAGACATACCTGTCGGGGACTATTACGTTGCCATAGAGATAGAAGGTTTTACACCTACTCTTTCTGACCAAGGAAACGATGAAGATATTGACAGTGACATAACGGAAGAACAAGGCAACTTAACAACCTCCATCTTTACACTTACAACCGATGGTGTAGAAGGATTAAATGGAGGATTGGTAAGATTGGCTGGCTTTATTTCCGGTATAGCATGGGAAGACAGCAATGAGGATGGTGTTTTTTCTTCGAGTGAGAATGGCGTCGGTGGGGTAGTTGTAGAACTGTTTAATGAACAAGACGAACTGGTAGCTACAACAGAAACTTCCATAGGCACAGCAGATCTCGGAAAATATTTATTTACCGAAGTACCTACTGGAAATTACTATATCAAGTTCACGGAACCAAGTTTTAATTTTACTACACCAGATGTGGGTGATGACTCCATGGACAGCGACGTCACTGGTGTCAATGGAGATGGAACTACCGCTATCTTTAACCTTACGGAGGCTGGACTACAAGATGTCAGTGCCGGATTAATTAGAAAAACAGCATCTATAACAGGGATAGTCTGGAATGATGTAGATGAGGATGGTATAAGAACAGAAGGAGAGATAGGCGTAGGAGATGTAACGGTCGAGTTATATGATATAGATGGTATTCTACAATCAAGCCTGGAATTGAGTGGAGAGGAGATTAATAATGTTACTTACCTTTTCGAAGAGATTCCGCTGGGAGAATATTACCTAGTCTTCATTGCTCCAGGATATACATTTACGATTTCTGATCAGGGAATAGATACAGACGATAGTGATGTCACTGAAGACAATGGCAATGGCAGTACAAGCAACTTTACACTGGTTGAAGGAGGGGTTCAGAATATCGATGCAGGCTTAGTAGAGATAGAGTCGACTATATCGGGAATCATCTGGGAAGATGAGAATGAAGATGGAATCCGTCAGCCTTCAGAAAGGGGTATCGATGGAATAATAGTTAAGTTATTCAATACATCAGATGTTGAAATAGCCACTACAGACTCTGGAAGCAATGGCGTCAGGGGAGCTTACCTATTCGATAACCTCCCATTAGGAGAATATTATGTGCAGGTTCTTACGCAAGATTATAATTTCACCCTACCTGATGTCGGTGATGATGCTACAGATAGTGATGTTACGGAAAGTAATGGACAGGGAACAACAGATGTTATTGCACTAGATGAATCTAGTGTAACAACAATCGATGGAGGGCTTATTAAAAAGAAGGCCGATGTTATGGGTGTCGTCTGGATAGATGAAAATGAGGACGGCATCAGACAAGAAGAACCTGGCTTATCAGATATAGTAGTAAATATATACACGGTTACTGGAAACCTCGTCCGGATGACAACTACAGGTGCCGATGGTGGTTACCTTTTCAATGATTTAAATGTCGGACCGTACTATATAGAATTCATTGTTGGAGATTTAGAATTTACGACGGCTGATGTAGGAGATGATGCGATAGATAGTGATGTGACTAATGATAATGGACCGGGGACTACAGCGGTTTTTATTCTTTCTGATGGAGAGATTAATAGCATAGACGCGGGGGTTTTAGAAGAGGAGGAAATGACATTTGCTATTTCTGGAATTGTGTGGGAAGATATAGAGGAAGATGGAATAAGAGAATCTACGGATAGCGGTATAGAAGATATAAGCGTAAAACTTTTTAGTGAGGCAGGCGTAGAGCTGGAAGAAACGACAACAGATGTCAATGGGCTCTATGCATTTTCCGCTCTCGCAAATGGTAATTTTTATGTTGAATTCATCTTCAATACAGAAAATTATACCCTCTCTCCAGCTGATCAAGGGAATGATGATGCAATAGATAGTGATGTCACAGAAGGCAATGGTCCTTTCACAACCGACTTGATCACCATTATGGACAGCGATGTAAACAACATAGACGCTGGCTTGAGTCCTGTTCAAGAATCGTTTCTTATTTCCGGAATAGTATGGGAAGATATCTTTATGAATGATTTCAATGATCCTGGTGAGACACTTATAAATGACATTACCGTAGAGTTGTTCCTTGCAGATGGAACATTGCTAGCGACTACAACTACTGCAGCAATAAATGGAATATCTGGTAGATATCTATTTGACAATCTTCTTCCAGGAGTTTACTACGTAAGATTCGATATCGGTGAATTACAATTCGTTGTACCAAATGTAGGAGGTGATGATTCTGTAGATAGCGATGTCACTGGGGCTAATGGCGATGGAACAACAGATGTGATTTCTATTGTTTCAAGCAATATTAACAATGTCGATGCAGGGATTGTATCAACACAGACAAGACAAGATGTAAGCGGTCAAGTGTGGTTAGATGAAAACCGAAATGGACTGTTCGAATCCAATGAGGCTTTTTTAGATGAAATAGATGTCATCTTGAAAGACAGCGAAAGTAATGTTATCGATACTGACGTTACAAGTAATATAGATGGAGTTTCAGGACAATATGTATTTATGGATGTTCCTAGTGGAACCTACTTTGTAGAATTTTTATTTAATCCTTCTATATTTAGCGTAACTCAAGGCGATGTAGGAGACGATGATACAATAGATAACGACGGTGTCGATGTTATGTCAGGCGTTGTAAGGACAGCAGAATTTATTGTTCCTGATGCAGATACAGATCATATAGATTTAGGGTTGGTAACTATACAGTCAGGAGGAAGTATATCAGGCGTTGTATGGGAAGATCAAGATTTCGATGGAATACGTACAGCAGATGAGTCGGGTGTCATGGAGGTTTCTATCACTTTAATTTCAAGTGCAGGTGTAGAAATGGATGAAGTAGAATCAGATGAGGATGGTTCTTATTTATTTGCTGATGTAGATCCTGGTGATTATTACCTCGTATTCGATGTTGATGGATTTCAGGTAAGCCCTCCTAATCAAGGAGGTGATGAAACGGCTGATTCTGATGTTACTGGAAGCAATGGTTTATTTTCTACAGACATAATTACAATTGCTTCTGCAGACATTTCTTCTATAGATTGCGGTATAAAATCACCGGATACAGGAGATGGATCTATAAGCGGTGTGGCATGGGAAGATTTCAATGGAGATGGAATCAGAACAGCAGAAGATTCCTTGATAGTAGGAGCAGAGGTCAATCTGTATTTCTCTGGAGGAGCAATTTTTTTAAGTACTACTACAGATGTAGAAGGAAGGTATTCATTCAGTGACCTGCCTCAAGGGACTTATTATATAGATATAGTTCCTGCACTTGATGATTATATTGCTACTATTCCTTTCATAGGTTCACCCTTTACTAATTCTGATTTAGGTCAGAGCAATGGGTTATTAACAACTAATAACCTCAACGTAAGTGGAATCCGAGGTTTAGGGAATGTAGACCTAGGTCTATTAAGACTCGGATCTATAGGAGATCGTGTATGGTATGACATCAATCGCAATGGATTACAGGATGACTCTGAGCCTGGACTGAATGGCATTACGGTAAACTTATTCGATATAGAAGATCAACTGATAGAAACTCAGGTAACTAATGATAATGATCAAGGAGAAGCAGGTAATTATAGGTTTTCTCAATTGCCGGCTGGAGAATATTATATACAAGTAGTCTTGCCTGAAAATTCTGCTTTTACCATAGCGCATAATGGAGACGAAGCGATAGATTCTGATATAACGGGAGACAATGGAACTGGAAGTACTGCTGAAGTCCTGATTTCATCGGGAGTAAACATAGAAGATCTAGATGCTGGAATAATCTTCAATGAAATTTCTGTAGGTGATTATGTATGGCTTGATGTCAATGGTGACAATATGCAGAATGACTTCGAAGAAGGGGTTAATGGTATAGAAATAGAATTATATACGGCTGATGAT
>CAZFJO010000084.1:11279-13352 GCA_964518915.1 uncultured Saprospiraceae bacterium | reverse complement strand
AATTCTCAATTCGAGGTCCGTACCATGAACCCCTGGTATGGACCTTTTTTTATGTCCCTTCTATTTCAGGAAGTATGGTTAAGTCAACAGGAAGTCCTTTTTTCGATTAGGGAAAAATTGTCAATGAACGAGGAATAATGGTTTAAATCTGATCTGATATTGTCCTACATCTTTGCACCATCAATTTATTTTAAACAACAATTAAATAATAGTAATGCAAAGATTTAATGTACCAACTAGGGAAGATGTAAACGAGGAGAATCAGAAAACTTTCGATGCACTAAAAGGCAAATTAGGATTCGTACCTAACCTTTATGCTTATTACGGAAAGCACGAAACGGCTCTTAATGACTTCTTAGCATTTTCTTCTAGAAAGTCTACACTAAGTAATAAAGAACAAGAAGTAGTGAACCTAGCAGTGAGTGAGTACAATGGATGTACATACTGTCAGTCTGCTCATACTGCCATTGCAGGGATGAATGGATTTACACCAGAACAGATTTTAGAGCTAAGAGGAGGTGTTGCAGGTTTCGATGCTAAGTTAGACGCACTTGCAAGGTTTTCTCAAGCCATTGTTGCTAATAAAGGTCGAGTGTCTGCAGAAGCAAAAGAAGCATTTTTCTCAGCAGGGTATTCTGAAGCTGATTTAATCGATGTAGTCCTTACAATCGGAGCTAAAACCATCAGTAACTACATTCACAATATTGCGGATTTCGCTATTGATTTCCCACTAGCTCCTGCTCTATAATATTGATGGAGCTTTATTTTAAAAACTGAATTAATAACTTATTTTTATTATGAATAATATTCTTAAAATTACAAGCATATTTATGCTTTTAGGCGTACTGATTTCAAGTTGTTCATCTGACGAAGAAACAAGTACTGCAACATTCGAATTAAATATTAACGGACTTGAAGACTTAGGAGATAATTTTATCTATGAGGGTTGGATTATTGTCGATGGAGCACCTGTTACCACAGGTACATTTGAGGTGAGCTCGGACGGGACTTTGTCTCAGACAGAATTCGCTGTAAGCGAGGAGAGTCTTGAAGCTGCAACTACCTTTGTACTTACTATAGAACCGAGTCCAGATCCTAGCCCAGAACCAAGTGATGTTCATATACTGGCTGGTGATTTCAGTGGAAATTCCGCAGACTTAACAGTTGACCATGGTGCAGCAATCGGAGAAAACTTCGTAGATGCAGCCGGTGGATACATTCTAGCAACACCTACAGATGGTGGAAGCGATACCGACGAAAATAGTGGTGTGTGGTGGTTAAACCCTGCGGCTGGTCCAGGTGCTGGCTTAGACCTTCCTGTTCTTCCTTCTGGATGGATTTATGAAGGCTGGGCAGTAGTCGATGGAACGCCTATATCCACTGGAAGATTTACATCTGTTACAGGTAGTGACGACTTCAATGGGTATAGCGGAGATCAATCAGGTCCAGCTTTTCCAGGAGAGGATTTTCTATCGAACGCTCCTGAAGGATTTGATTTTCCTGTAGATTTAGCAGGTAAGACAGTCGTGATTTCAGTGGAACCAGTTCCGGATAATAGTCCGGCTCCGTTTACACTTAAGCCACTAGTAGGGCCAGTTGATGAAGCTGCTGTAGATCATTTTTTCTACGATATGATTAACAACGCTTCTAATACTAATCCTACGGGATCTATAAATAGAAATTTATAAATAGTTTCATATTAGGTTAAACTAATAATCCATATAGGGAGTATCAGAAGTGATATTCCCTTTATTTATTTAGAGGTGTAGTGAATAAAGAGTGCCGTAAGAGTCATGGGATTGTTTTCGAGTGATTCCACATCTATTTTTGACTTCAAGAATGTTGAAATTGTTTCATCTACTACAAGGAATTTATGGAAGATTCTAGTTGTCTTAACATACCTTTCTAATTCGTGGTTTTCGATGGCTTTAGGCGCACCACATTTCTGCAATGTCACTTTCATTTCGTCCATCAACCAGTGGCAATATATGGTCGGGAACTTCATAGACAAGTAGTGGAAAATCATCTTTTTATTTTCATGATGATGATCAAGTTCTAGCGGATGTGTTTCCT
>CAZFJO010000084.1:7960-11179 GCA_964518915.1 uncultured Saprospiraceae bacterium | reverse complement strand
AAAATCATCTTTTTATTTTCATGATGATGATCAAGTTCTAGCGGATGTGTTTCCTTTAGTTGTTCCAGTAACAAGTCACAATGATACTCGAAACGACCTATCCTCCCAGAAAGGTCCATATTGTCATTATAAAGGTCTTGAAACATGCCTCTTACCATGTCTTCGTTAATCTGGATGAATTGTTTCATCCTACTCAATCCAGGGATAAACTGAAGTGACCAATCGTCTGTACCGATGGCCATCGATCTATCGAACATAGATAGATAATCTAGAGAGCTGGAGTCCCAGTTCTTCTGAAAGGTTGCTTGTGCTTCCCAAGGGAAAAACAGAAGATCATCCATTTGCGAAAGCGAAACACTGAATTGCTCTACTTGAAAATCAAACTTGCTTTTATTAAACATGGATCTTGATTATAAATCTATGACATCCCCGATGATCTGAAGACCTACATGATTAATCAGTAAATAAAAAATGGCAATGAGTGACAGGAGCAAGAACCCTTGAGAAATCAACTTGGTTTTCTGCTTATTGATAATTACCCTTACAAGCGATACGAATTCCCATAGAATACATATGCCGATAACCATCACAGGAATCAACCTATATCTTATATCTAGTTGTAGCGTCAGTAATAGATATACTATGATACAGATGGCTACAATTGCGATACTTGGATGTTGGATTTTTAATCGGCCCATATTAATCTACCCAATCCGCAATAAATAGATTCGTAGATCGAGTTCCTCCATTGTGGCGATTACTCGCAAATACAAGTTTCTTACCATCGTATGAAAACATAGGAAAGGAATCGAATGTCTGATCATAGGTGATCTGTTCCAGCCCTGAACCGTCTACATTAATCATATATAAGTTAAATGGGAATCCCCTTGTACTCTTATAATTACTAGCAAAAATTATTTTCTCACCCGAAGGGTGGAAGAACGGTGCCCAGTTGGCATTACCAAGATCAGTGATTTTTTTAAGATCACTTCCGTCTGCATTGCATACGTACAATTCCATCTCGGTAGGCTTCACAAGGCCTTCTGCTAGCAAGTCTTTGTATTCTTTTATTTCTTCATCCGTCTGCGGTCTAGAGGCCCTGAAGATAAGCTTGGTCCCATCCGGCGAAAAGAAAGCTCCTCCATCATATCCTAGACCATCCGTTATCTGCTTGACGTTATTGCCATCAACGTCCATCGTATATAATTCTAGATCTCCTGTGCGCAAGGATGTGAATACAATTTTATCTCCTTGAGGAGACAATGTTGCTTCTGCGTCATATCCTGGGTCATCTGTTAATTGTTTAAGGATATTGCCTTCTAGGTCAGCTGTGAAAATGTCAAAATCCTCATAGATCGGCCATACGTACTTGCCATCAGCTCTTCTTTCTGGTTCAGGAGGACAGGCATCGTCGCCAAGATGTGTAGAAGCATAGATGATCGATTGATTCCCAGGCATAAAATAACTGCAAGTGGTTCTTCCCTTACCAGTGCTAAGAAGGGTAGGGACAGTCCCTGTCGCAGGTGGGTTATCAGGATCCATGAAGTATATCTGGTCGCATTCCGTGCCCCAGGCTTCATTTCTTGCCTGGAATACAAGTAATTCGTCATCGAAACTCCAGTATGCTTCTGCGTTATCACCGCCATAAGTAAGTTGACGCACATTGCGGAGATGCTTTTCTTCTTCATATTTCAATGTATCACTTGACGCATCATAGACAACAGTTGTCGGTTTTTCTGGATGCTCATGTGTATTCTGCTTACAAGAGAAACATATAAGAGTTATAAGAATAGATAATTGGATATATCGTATCATATCTTGATTTTTAATGTGCTATTGGATTAACTTGTGGCGTCAAAAGTAAAAAGCCTTATGAAGAATATAGTAAGAGATGTGTCATTATTATCGCTTGTTGTAGGATTATGTTTTTCCTCATGCAGTGGCCCCTCTATAGAAATTGATAGTAACCAAGTTATTAAAGACTTGAAACAAGATGTAATGATCCTTGCCGACGATGATATGGAAGGAAGGGAAACCGGCACTCCAGGAGAGAAAAAAGCGGCAGACTTTATCGTTAAGAGATTTCAAGAAATAGGAATAGGGGCTTTCGGAACAGATGGATTCTTACAAGGATATGACAGAAAGATTAAGGCCAATCCACATGCCGAAGGTGACAGTCCTGATGATACGGTCATAACCGGAAATAATGTGATCGGTTACATAGACAATAAAGCTGATCACTATGTAGTAATCGGAGCCCATTATGACCACCTCGGATACGGAGAAGATGGCTCTCTCCACAGAGGAGAAAAAGCGATCCACAACGGCGCCGATGACAATGCGAGTGGCATTGCTATTATGTTATACTTAGCAGATCGATTGGGAAATAATCAAATCGCCGAAAACCACAACTATGTTTTCATTGCTTTCAGTGGAGAAGAAAAAGGATTATGGGGTTCTAACTACTTCGTTAAAAACCCAACCTATGATCTGGAAAAAACAAGTTTTATGATAAACATGGATATGGTAGGAAGACTAAATGAAGAAAGAAAAATCGCCATCAATGGGGTAGGGACTAGTCCAGGATTCGATGCATTATTAGATTCTATGAATACGTATGAGTTTTCAGTAGTTAAGTCTCTATCAGGGGTCGGACCTTCTGATCACACTTCTTTTTACTTACAAGATTTACCTGTGCTTCAGTTCTTTACGGGGCAGCATGAAGATTACCACAAGCCATCAGATGACTTAGAGCTACTTAATTATGAAGGCATGATGGACATAGGGAATTATATTTATGATTTCATAAGTGCACTAGACGGTGAGGGAAAAATCGAATTTACCAAGACGGTTGATGAATCTGCGGAGACACCTAGATTTACAGTTACACTGGGTGTGGTTCCTGATTACCTCTACGATGAAAAAGGCATGCGCATAGACGGTGTAAGCGAAGGAAGACCCGCTTCTAAAGCAGGACTTATAAAAGGAGATATTGTCATAGAGTTGGGCGGTGTAGAAGTGATAGATATGATGTCTTATATGAAGCAATTGGCTACTTATAAGGAAGGTGATAAAGCCACAGTTAAGGTGCTGAGAGATAATGCTGAGGTTGAAGCTGAGGTTCAATTCTAAGTTATATGTAATAGATAAGACATGTTTTTATCATACGATTAAGAAATCTATAACGTTCTATATCTGTATCTGCAATTTATTTTTTGG
>CAZFJO010000084.1:0-7860 GCA_964518915.1 uncultured Saprospiraceae bacterium | reverse complement strand
TGTGTCACAGAATTTGCAGATGGCCTTGTGTCGATCCTCTTCTCTACCTGACCATAGATTGCATCCAGAAAACCGGACGAATACAGCAGGTCTTCCCGTATGGTAGCCCTCTCCCTGGATGGTATAGTATATTTCTTTTACCTTATACATGGTCAAGTACGGCTGTTGCTTCTATTTCGACCAGAAGATTCTCATCGATTAATTTGGTAATTTCTACGAGGGTGGCTGCTGGCTTTATTTCAGAAAATCGTTCTGCATGTGCCCTGCACACGTCTTCAGAGTCTTCAATATTTACAACGTACATACGTGTTCTGATGACATCATCGATCTGTCCTCCAAGTGCATTTATGGCTTGCTCAATTTTAGAGAAAATAGCCTTGGACTGAAGGTACGCGTCACCTTTTCCTACAACTTCACCATCTACAACGGCTGTAGTTCCTGATACTTCAATCGTGTTTCCATATCGTATGGCCCGAGAATACCCCACAGATTTCTCCCACTTGGTTCCACTATCGTATCGACGTTTCATTGATTCAGAAGTGTATAGGTTTCTTCGATTACTTCTGCTAGTATCGTGTATTCGCTTACTATAGAAGATGGTATTATTCTCTTGATTATACCCTCGCTATCAATTCCGAATATCCTAGGTAGACCCAGAGACCCAGCATAAGCCATTTCTCCGAATATAGATCCCTCTGGAATGATGGTGAATGGGAAGTTGTCTGCGGAGACCCCATTTTGCAGGAGGTTATTCCTTGACTCTGCTGCCATGAAAACTATATAGAAACCTCCTTTATTATTGGTGTATGTGGACTTTAGAGCATTGATTAACTTTTCGTTTCCTAGTTCTCCGAAAACCAATAATGTCGGTTTTCCCTTATAATCATTGAGTGTTCTTTCCACACCTTTCAGATCGGCAGCTAGAAAATTTTCAGCTTTTTTATCTTGGAATGAAGCGATTACTTCCTTTTCAGGGGGTGTGAATTTTTCTGATTCTACGAGATAATACCCTCTAGAATCTTTCGCTTGCGCAAATGTTTTACTGGTAAGTGATCCAATTCCAAAAAGGATTAAAATTAAGCTGAGTATATTTTTAGTCATGTAGTAGTTTCTAATATAAATTCTTAAATACTTGTAGAAAGCCTTCTTTCATATGCAACAACAAAACTGAGTAAATCATTGTATACAGCGTCTGGTTTTACACCGATAATTCCACCTTTTTCACTCAATAGCACGGTTTCCATACCCAATCTATTTCCAAATTCGATGTCTGATGGCATATCTCCAATCATGATGGAATCGAGAAAGTCTACCTCTGGAAAGTCTGCTTGAGCTTGCATGGCCATGCCTGGTTGCGGTTTCCTGCACAGTGGCTCGTGTATGGCTAGAGTAGGACAATAGTAGATCTGATCGATATGCCCATTGGCATTGTTGATTTCATCTATCATGAACTGATGGACTTCGTTCAATTCTTCATGGGTCATGATTTCCTTGCCTATGCCTTGCTGATTGGTCACAATAAATATTCTTTCGAACAAGTCCTTGCAGCGAAAGATGGCTTCAAGGGCACCAGGGAGAAATTCGAATTCTTCCTTAGACATTACGTACCCATCGACAATACGGCGATTTATCGTTCCATCCCTATCTAAGAATAAATGTCTTTTTGGTTCAAGCATATATTGCAAAGGTAGTTGATTTCCAAAATCTATCCGAAAATTAAGGAACTAAGCTCTCGGTCATAATTGTACTATTTATTGTATTGAAGTAGAATAAAATATGGTAATTTTAGGACTGAAAAAAGATAATAATGGGAAGAGCATTTGAATACAGAAGAGCAGCGAAAGAAAAAAGATGGGCACACATGTCCAAAATATTTCCTAAGCTAGCTAAGCAAGTAACTATCGCGGCCAAAGAAGGTGGAGCTGATCCAGAAATGAATTCGAAGCTGCGTCTAGCTATCCAGAATGCTAAGGCAGCGAATATGCCGAAGGATAACATCAAGCGCGCCATAGAAAGGGCTACAGGTAAGGATGCAGCAGATTATACAGAAGTAAACTATGAAGGCAAAGGCCCCGGAGGAATCCTGGTGTTCGTAGAATGTGCAACGGATAACACGACCAGAACCGTTGCCAATGTAAAATCCTACTTCAATAAAACCGGTGGCTCTCTGGTTCCCAGTGGAAGTCTAGACTACATGTTTAATAGAAAGGCCGTATTCGAATTGAAAAGACCGGAAGGGTTTGATGCGGATGAATTTGAGTTAGAAATGATAGACTATGGCCTAGAATCAATAGAGGAAGATGGCGACACCTTGTATCTATATGCAGATTATACAGATTTCGGATCGATGTCAGAAGGACTTGAGAAAATGAGCTTGGAATTCGACAAAGCAGAATTGCAACGCATTCCTACAAGTCCTGTAGAGTTTTCAGATGAACAGATGCCAGATATAGAAAAGCTACTGGATAAGTTAGAAGACGATGACGATGTAAACCTTGTTTTCACCAATATGGCATAAGTCCACCCTCAATCCCTCAACCTATAAGTGTACCCATGGAGTATATCGGTGTTGCAGATATGTTTAAAGTAGGAATAGGCCCTTCTAGTTCTCACACCCTAGGTCCATGGAAAGCGGCTCTATCTTTCGCTTCTAAGCTTAAGGACGTCGAGCATATCGATTCGATAGAAGTCAGGCTTTATGGTTCCTTATCACTTACCGGTAAAGGACACTGTACGGATAAGGCCCTGATTATGGGCTTATCTGGATATGATCCTACAATTACGGAAACAGAAGAAGTATTGAAAACAATGGCGACTTGGGAAGAAAATCGCCTTATACAATTAGCTGGAAAAAACCCTGTAGATTTCAGAGAAGGAGAACAGTTGATATTCAATAATGAATTTCTACAATATCATCCTAATGGAATGATATTTACAGCCGTGTATAAGAATGGAGAAGTCTCTTCCGAAACGGTATATAGCATAGGCGGTGGTTTTATCGATTATGCAGGCAAGGAATCGATTGTGCTTTCTGATGAAAAGGAATATCCTTATCCTGTTCAATCGGCTGCAGAACTCTTGAGTCATTGTAAGCATAATAGTTTTAATATCTCAAGTGTCATTCGAGCTAATGAATCCTCTGTAAGATCATCTGATTACATCGATAATTATTTATTGAACATATGGGAAGTCATGCTTATGTCTATCTACACAGGTGTACATACAGAAGGCATCCTTCCAGGTGGACTCGGAGTGAAGCGACGTGCTTCTCAGATTTACAAGAGGCTTGCTTCAGGCTTGTCCTATGATTCACTCGCCTCGTGGGTTAAATCATTGCAAGCAATTGAATATGATTCTGCCAGTTTATTTAGGTGGTTGAGTGCATTTGCGCTAGCGGTCAATGAAGAAAACGCTGCTATGGGTAGGGTAGTCACAGCTCCTACTAATGGGAGTGCCGGTGTGATTCCTGCCGTATTGCTCTTCTATCTTACTCAGTATAACAAGCATGCAGGCAATGATCAGATTGTTGCCTTTCTTGCAACAGCCAGTGAGATAGGATGTCTCTTTAAGAAAGGAGCCACCATCTCAGCGGCTATGGGAGGATGTCAAGCAGAAATCGGAGTAAGTTCAGCTATGGCCGCGGCAGGCCTGACGGAAGTGCTAGGAGGCAGTCCTGATCAGTGCATTATTGCAGCGGAGATGGCTATGGAACACCATCTAGGATTGACGTGTGATCCCGTAGATGGACTGGTTCAGATTCCTTGTATCGAGAGAAATTCTATGGGCGCGATTAAAGCCATAACTGCAGCTCAGATGGCTTTAGACAGAGACCCTAATGATGTTATTGTTCCCTTGGATTCTGTGATTTCTACCATGTGGGAGACGGCCCTTGACATGAATCGTAAGTATAAGGAAACCTCAGAAGGAGGACTAGCCATTGCCGTCAATAAAGCAGAATGTTAAGCGGATTCTGAGTAGGTCTAATCCGTTATCGGTTTCTACACCGCCTTTTCGTATGCTTCTACTAACCAAGCCTTCAATTCTTCATCGATTTCACTGATATCAGAAAGCCTCACTCGATGGGTACACATGGAACCGAATGGTCCTGAATTTTCAAGACGTTCAGTCACTGGCTTGTTTTTTAGTTTTAACCCTAGGTCAATTCTTGTTTTTGTAGCTGGTTTAATTAAGGCAAATTGTTTCTTGCGGATAAGGCTCACACTCGTTTTTTTAGGCGTAATGATTACCTCCTCTCCGAATTTTTTTACCAGCACTAAAATCTTTTCGTATAGCGGAAATAAGTTCTCCTTTCCTTGGTATTGATTCGCGACTAATTCATCGGGAGTATGCGATTCATCCTTAGATAAAGTAACAATTGTGTTGGCAAATCCATGTGTGACTCCATGTTCTTTCTTTAGATAATTAACACCTTCGCTGTGTTTTGTGAAGTTCTTAGGGATGAGGATTTTCTTCCATTCATCAAGAGACTTTCCTGTCTTTGCAGGCATATTGTCTATCATGGTCTGCAGCGCTTTTTCCATATTGTTAAATTGAGTTTATGATTAGTTACAATGGTTGCATGGCTTAACAAAGGAAATTGCTACAGACGAAAGATGATAGAAGAATATTAACCTTTCTTGTCCAGAGGGAAAAAATTAGGTTGTTCCTTATGGAAATCGGCACCTATAAATTCCTGAGGACTGAAACCAGAGAATTCCTTGAACTCTTTTATGAAATGGGATTGATCTGCATACTCGAACTGGTAAGCGATTTCTGACCATTCAAGTTTTTCTTTCATATGGATTTTCTGAAGGACTTCATTGAATCGAAAGATCCTATGGAGAACCTTTGGTGTAAGACCTACGTATTTTTTAAATTGATCGATCAGGTGTTTCTGTGTTTTGGAATATTCTTGTACTACCTCCTTATGTTGATTAAGAGGATTGGTTTTCAGCGTTTCTACGATGGATAGAATTTCCGTTTCAGGTAAGAATGCTTTATTCATTCTGGCGATAAGCCATGCTTCTGCGAGTTTCAGTTTTTCTGTAACAGATTCTTTTTCTAGGATATTCGATCTCAGTTGTAAGATTTCATCGCCGAGGATTTTTTGAGCTGGGATCACTTGATCATTGAGGTTGCTCAATGGAGTATGAAGATATGGATAGCCTCCTCCAGCCTTAAACTGGATGACCAGCATTTCTGAATCCTTGTGATCTGATATAGAGAGAAAATTCTTGTGCATCCCAGATATCCAAGCTTCAGAAAAAGTAGCCAGGGGCTTCAATGCCTCATTATCGAATGTATTTCTAGGAAACCCATCCAGTTCCATAATGATAAAAATATGTCCTGTCGGGACTACGCGCTCCATGGTGTGTTCTGGTTGATAACCTGAGAAGTGGAAAATAGACTCAACGGTTCCTGTTAATTCTAGTGGGAGAGTGTGTTGTGTAAAATTCAATGTAGTGAATGATTTAATTTATTTATCATGGCAATGAATCAAGCAGGGACTAGGAGCGCCCTGCACGACAAGCCTGTATATAATGTTATGCCGTTTTAATCGGTGTACATAATTCTATGATGATTCCATTGTTGTCAAGAACATAGCCTACCTTCTGTCCCCATGGTTTTGCTGTGACATTTTCATAAGATCTTGCGCCAGCATCTATGGCCTTCTGAAAATCGTTTTCGATATCCTCTGTCACGAATGCAAGCTCCATTCCAACTGGTTTAGGTGTTTCATCGATAGGGTGAAATCCATTTTTAAAATTGGATTTTCCTAATTCTATCGAAGCAAAGGCAAGTGTTGTCCCTCCTGTTGACAATTCTCCATAGTCTTTTTCAGGTGTAAGGAAAATTCGGTTAAACCCAAATGCTGCTTCGTAGAATTGTATGGTTTCTTCTACGCTCTGCACATAAAATATGGTATATCCGAATTTCATGGTAATGTATTATTGGTTGTGTAAGTCAGGTTGTTGCTTTTCTGTTCTTTGTATCCATGTCAAGATATGTTTTTTATACCAGTCAGAAAAAAAATGAGTAGAGTGTCTATTTCTATTCTTTGTAATACGGGTTTACAAGAATCTAATGTATATGAGTTACACTTGGATAAAGCTTTTCTTTAAGACCATGCCTAGCTTGGTTTAAGCTATATAAGGTTATAGGTTTTTAGTCGCGTCATGGTTGTATTCAGGAAATTAAAAGGGTGGGTAAAAATAAATGGATTGTCACCGAAGGAATTATTTCCTTTATGAGTCTAAGAGGTAATTAATCATATTTCACATTGCTCTTCATTATAATTTCAAGGGCAATTAAAATTAAAAAATAAAGACATGAAACGACTATTCATCGGACTATTAATAGGGGCGTGCATTTATTCATGTAGCTCCTCTAAAGAAGCTGCACAAGATCAGGCTACTGCACAAGTACAACAGAGAGGTGAAGGAGAGAGAAGACAGGGCCCGCCGAGTATAGAAGAAGTATTTAAAATGGATGCCGATGGCGATGGCCTCCTGGCTAAGTCAGAGATTAAAGGCAGGCTGCTAGAGAGATTTGATGAAATAGACACAGATAAGGATGGGTTTATTTCCAAGGAGGAATTAGCTAAAGCACCGAAGCCTAATAGAAGGAGAGGGCAACGGAATTAAGTGAATCTGTTCTCATTTTTAGAATGAAAATTATTATTGTGAATGTTAGGGGCGACCCGATTCGGTAGAGGACGATGGGTCGCCTTTTTTTATGGTTGCATAGAATCAATCATAGGATACTGTCTACTTAAAAATTGTACCAGATCTATAAGGAGGTAAAAGTAGAAGAATGAAATTGCGTTTTATTCCTGTTCCACACCCCAATCAATTCCAAACCGTGCCTTCAGATATGGACTTAGTGGTCCCAATCCGATTTCTGCTCTACGGGCATCAACCTTGTTTTCTTCATATATGGGATAAGGTTCTTTCTTCAGGTTCTTGAACTCAATCTGCGTTCCGTACAGTTGTTCTTTTCCTTCTTCGACCAGTAATCTATCTCTCATTTTAGCATATCGCAAGGGTTGAGCTTCTCCTGCCTTGAATGCTTTTTCGAGCATAGGAAAGTATTTAGATCTGATTTCATAAGTGGAGTGGTTGATAATCAATGCAGCTCCTGCGGCCGCATACTCTGTCACTGATGACTCCTGTGGCCATCCATACTTGTCGAGCATTTCTAGTAGTTGTTCTTCGTTTATTGCTTTGTTTTTTTCTTCCATAGCAAGTATGGGAAAGATAGATGGCGAATCGAAATAGCCGCCATTCTGTATGTATTTTCTGCGTTCGATATTTCCAGCATACATCAATCCTTGATCTCGGATTATCATTTTAAACAATGCTTTCGCAAATGTCTTGTTATCGATGGGACCATTTTTAGCTTCATACTTATTGAGCTGGTTTTCCTCTATCTTATTCCATCTTGGGTCTTCTATAATACTCAAGAAATCGTAATCATACAATACCTGTAGACTCGAATCTTTACTTAAGGCTTGATTCAAGAAAAAGAAAGCGGTGTCTCGCATTTGTTCGGTCCACAATAAGGCACTCGTGGAAGCTAGTCTATAGGTTACTTCAGGAGTAGGGTTTTTATAATACTCCATGGAATATTTGCCTAGAGCGGGCATCAACAACCCTTCTTTTTTTAGGCTATCCGCCATATGGAACGCGTCTTGTCCTGATAAGTAGCCTATAGAAAGCAGCATTGTAATCCCGATAAGGAGTTTATTCATTGTCTATCATTTCATGAAAGATGCTTTATGGGGTATAAATGGTGTTTATAGCTTATAAAAAATATGAATACGGCCATTATGAAAGCAATATCACCCACAAGGGTGTATAT
>CAZFJO010000083.1:7904-13552 GCA_964518915.1 uncultured Saprospiraceae bacterium | reverse complement strand
ACTTTTTTCGCTTATAGAGACTTGATAAGTCAGCTTTCATTGAATACCATGTAGGTTAGATATAATTATCTACACACACCTTCAGGCTTACGACCTAATCCAAGCTAGGTAATCTTCACCCACTCTTTTCATAATTTCAACTAAAGTCACTTCACCCTATAATACCTAGCGGATCGAAACGCTTACTAATCACCTTACTTGCATCTTGTCTAAACCAATCTTGTATGACATCTTGATAGATATTTCTAAAGTCAATATTATACTTTACGTCACCATCATCTAGGTTCAGTAGATCTGGACCGTCATTATAAATTCCTTTTCTTTTTAGGTCTTTCCCTATAAGGAAAACATTATTGGCCTTGCCGTGGTCAGTCCCTTTAGATGCATTTTCTTTTACCCTTCTCCCGAATTCTGAGAAGGTCATAATCAACGTATGATCGAAGTGGCCAGATTTTTTCAGACTCTCGACGAGCGCATTGACAGATTCAGAATATTCTTTTAAGAGTCGATCTTGAGCATTTCGCTGGTTGGCATGGGAATCAAACCCTGTATGAGATATGTAATATACCTTGGTAGCAAATCCCGATCGGATGTACTGAGATACTTGTCCCAGTTTCTGTCCCAGCTTACCTCTAGGGAATGTATAATTGTTATTCTTAATGTTATGAGATTCTTTTAAGTACTTACTAGACTGCTTCGTATCAATGAACGTTTTAAAAAGATACCCCATATTATCTTCATCAAGATCATAGTCTGAAGTATGTTCTTGTAATCGGTTGAAAAAAGACGGACCTAGCATACTGTCCATAGAATTAGATCGGATCATTGCTATTCCATTTTTCTCAACCCCATTCAGTGCCAGAGACAATTGGCTATCTACTTCTATTGCATCATGAGCATGCTTACAGTAGCTATCCATATATCTACCTAACCAACCCGTCTGGCTTTTTACATTACCAGAGGTAGCCGTGTGCCATATATCCATGCTTCTGAAATGAGAACGGTTAGGATTAGGATATCCTACAGAATTAATAATGGATACATGTCCATCCATATATAGCTTATGTAATCCTCCCATAGAAGCATTCAATCCCAGCTCGTCAGAAATTTTCAACACTTCATTTTTAGCAATGGCTAGATTGGGTCTGGCGTTGTAATAAACGTCATTTTCATAAGGGATTATGGTATTCAATCCATCGTTGCCTCCTGACAATTGAATTACGATGAGAATAGGATCGTTCTTTCCTAATGACAGGTGATCTACACTATTAAGAAACTGAGGCATAAATGATGTGCCTACAACTCCTATACTTGAGTTCTTTAAAAACGCTCTCCTTTTCATAGTTATGTCAATTGATATTCTGGAATAGACATCAGCAATAAGGTTTTATAATCATCAGATCTGTCGATATTTTCTTGTAACAAGGCGCTGGATTGTCTAGATAACTTATCATTAAAAAACAAAGTGACTTCATCGATGTCAGGATTCATTTTTCTGAAGAAAGACCAATCACCAGTGATGCCTTTAAACAATCTACCAGTCATTCTCCTAGAGTCATCCATAGGGTTGGAATCATAATCTGGCCTAGCATACACCTCAACGTCTCCCCCAGTAAGCACTATAGAAGGAGTTCTTAATCGCAGGGCAAGACTATTAGAATTAATCCATTCCTTGTCCTTTTTCCAACCAGCCACACTCGGAGGTCTGAAAAGTATCTGATTAAAGAGCCTCTGGTATTGAGTCCAAGAAGCAGTTTTATCACATTTAATATTAAACTGCCTCCCCATACTTACTATGAACTCAATGGGACTTTTGATAATGGTCATCTTATTGCTATCGTTATAAAACCAATCGCGCTCACCTATGTACTCGATCAGTGCTCCGATTGAGTAATCCGAACTATAAAACACGTCTGTCATTTCATTGATACGAAGCTCATCCCGAGCTGGATGGATAAATGTCTTATATATTTTCCCACATATAAACCGAGCACAATCCTTGTGTTCAAGAATTAAGTCTATAACATCCTCTCCAGTAAATTTTCCTTTTCTACCTAGAATATTTTTTTGACCCCGGTCATGAAGTCTTTTCCTAAAATGAAAACCTCCTTTGGTTCTTCTACTCCATCCTGTGAACGCTCTAGCAATTTCCTTAATGTCCTGTTCGGTATATATATTCCCTTGACCTAGGGTAAATAATTCGCAGAGTTCTCTTGCGAAATTTTCATTGGGCTTACCCTTTCTATTCTGCTTTAAATTTAAATAATCGATCATCCCTCCCGACTTACTCACACCGATAAGTAAATCTCTAAAATTGCCCATTGCATGCTCCCGTATGGTATTAGTAAAGTTCCTGGCCAGAAGAGGGTTTTTAATTTCACAAGCAAAATGATCATGCCAGAAGAGATTCAATTTTTCATGCAAGCCATAAGGGGAAGAAATCATGAGGTGAATCCATTCTGATGAAATCTTGTTCATCGTACTGGCTAACTTCCTTCTCATTTCTTTTTTATCTACAGACTTTAATTCATCGACATCAAAGTCTTCATAATATGAAAGGTCAAATTGAAGAGGCTCTGATTTCTGAAACTGTACATAATCTCTGAAAGTTTTTCCACTCCAAGAATCAAGTTCTACCTCGGTCGCGCCAAAACCAAATCTATTAATCGCGTGTATCCATCTACTTCGATCCATAATAAAGTGTTATCCATTATCTTAGACACAAGATTCATAATGATGTTTAATCTGCGTTCACCCCTATAGGTGAAATTTGCAAAATAGTAGAAACCTTAATTTAAAACTTATCGACAACCCATATACCCTTTCTTTCTAGCGTATCTAACTGAGGAAGAATGTCCACTGCCTCTTCTAGTGAAACCCTCTTCTCAATTAATTTATCAGGATTGAGGATACCAGCATCTATCTGCCGAAGCATAGAAGGGAACTCATGTGCCTGCATTCCATGGCTACCATAAATTTCTAATTCACGAGAAACAACTAAATCCATCGGTACTATAGATTTACTTGCATCCGCAACCATCAACCCCACTTGTATGTGTCTTCCACGCTTGGATAGAGAAGCTACAGAGTTGAAGCAGGTTTCTTGGGATCCCAGTGCATCAACGGATACAGAGACGCCTCCTTCTGACCACTCTCGCACAGCAGAAACTACAGAAGAAACTTTTCTTGCATGGATGGTATGCTGAGCTCCGAGTTCTGATGCTAAGGAAAGTGTACTTTCTGATACATCTATAGCAACAGGTATGGCGCCCATCGAAGCTGCAATCATAATACAAGACAGTCCCACACCTCCACAGCCATAGATAGCAACCACCTCACCTGGCTTTACCTGCGCTTGATGAACAAGCGCTCTATAAGCTGTAGTAAATCTACACCCGAGAGATGCTGCGGTTACAAAACTTATATCGGAAGGCAGCTTGACAATATTTACATCTGCATAATCTATAGATACGTACTCAGCATATGAACCCCAGTGTGTAAATCCAGGTTGAGACTGATTGTCACAGACTTGATGATGTCCACAATCACATTGTGGACATGAACCACATGCACAGACAAATGGTACCGTGATCCTATCTCCTACTTGAAAGCGCCTTACTTTAGGACCAACTTCATGAATTATTCCTGACAATTCGTGCCCAGGTACATGAGGCAATTTAATATCATCATCATGACCTTTCCATCCATGCCAGTCACTGAGGCACATCCCGGTAGCCATAACCTTGACAATAACGCCATCTTCCTTACAAGAAGGAATGGGTACTTCTTTTATAGTTATCTCTCCACCGAATGTTTCATAAATAGCTGCTCGCATACTAGCTGTTTAATTAAATAGAATTGAAAAATCAATGTGCGTCGCTTATGGAATTAAAATATGTCTTTAAGCGTCTTCACAATCATTCCATAATTCTAAAAGAAAATTCTGGTACATATTCATTCCAGTTTCAATGATCTCATCCGGAAAATCATAGTCAGGATGATGCAGCGGAAAAGATTTTTCTCCTGCTCCTAATCCATACAATACACAAGAATACTTCTGAGAATAATGTCCGAAATCTTCTCCAAAAATCAATGGGAAGTCAATTTCGCGAAATTCGACATTGAGTTTTTCCGCTGACCTTTCTACAAGATCATACCCATAATCACTATTTACAGAAGAAGGAAAAACTTCCAGCCATTCTATGTTATGGCTTAGTTTATTCGTGGAAGATATGTTTTCTACAATTGATACTACTTCGTTGCATAAAATACGCATTTCATCTTCGGTCCATGTTCTCATTGTGAAGTGCAATTCGGCATGCGCTGGAGATATTCCATACGCCTTCTCTCCTACATGGATATATATAGGTGTTATGATCTTAAAACCAGATGAGGATTTATCTACTTGATTAAGCGCTTCAATGCTGGAAATTATACCTGCAACAGAAGAAGTAGGATTGATTCCTAGTTCAGGTGTAGAGGCATGCGATTGTAGACCTGTAAGCTTTATGATTACACTTCTAACCGATGCTGAAAAAACACCTTTCTTACATACTACCTGGTGCAAGGGTATTCCAGGTAGGTTGTGTAATGCTATGAAATAGTCAGGATACCAGTCCTTAAAGATTTCTGATTCTAATATGGCCTCTGCTCCTCTTCCATTCTCTTCCGATGGCTGAAACAATAAAAGGACATTTCCTTTTCCTTTTTCATTGTTTTCTAACCAAGGTGCCATTCCTGCTACCATAGCCATATGCCCATCGTGTCCACACTTATGGGAGACGCCTTCGATAGTAGACCTATAATCGATATCATTCTTTTCTATTATAGGTAAGGCATCTAATTCACACCTAATCACGATGGTAGGTCCAGGTTTCTCATACTTATAAACTGCTGCAAGTCCAGCTCCTCCCTGATTATTATACATTGTGTGAGGATTGAACGACTTTAAGAAGTCTGACACCATAGAAGCTGTAACGAATTCTCTACCCGACAATTCAGGCTTCTTGTGCAACTCATGTCTGAATTCAATCAATTGATCAATCATATTTCTCTAAGAATGATTTAGGTGGATTAAAAGTAACAAGAATTTAAAGCTAGCCCATGCTAGCACCTATATTATTCTGCTATAGTCCATCATAGTTATCAAGTCACCAGAAGTGGTCACTAGATGTTTCATAAGGTCAGCACTCATACATGAATGAACTGGGAGAACATACACAAGATCTCCTATTTCGTGACGATCCATCAGGCCTGATGGAAGACGCACTTTCCCGTGCTCTTGAGACAACGATGTCAACCAGATTTCTTCTTCAGGCATCTCCCAGCCATCTGCCATAGCCCATACCACACGGCCATAAATTACTTCCCCATTATGTGATAAGCGATCTTTAGATAGATGGACGCCTCCACCATATAATATCCATTCTGACCGGTCGGAATGCTTCGCTACAAGTGGACAAGCCATGGCCACGGCTATCTGCTCCGCTTTACAAGAACTTACGGCTGTCTGCGTCAAGTCATAAAATACGAAATTCCCAGGTCTAATCTCATCCACAAAATCGAAATCATTTTCTACAGAACAAGTAGGTGTGTCACCGTATGAAAAAACCAACCCAGGATACATACTTGCATACGTATTCCTCAAG
>CAZFJO010000083.1:1981-7804 GCA_964518915.1 uncultured Saprospiraceae bacterium | reverse complement strand
CTCAGAGCATCAATGCCTTTCAATTCTCTGACGTTAACAGGAAAGGCAATGGTTATATCATCCCATTCTTCAGAAAAATATATAGCCATTGTAAGAGAAGAAACGGTAATTTTTTTCACCCCATAATCACGAAACCACCTTCCTATCTCTAGGGATTGATGGGTTTTAAAATGCGGCCGAAATTCAACTTTACTAAGCTGAGCTTTATGAGCCATTCTTTCTATATTATCTATACATTTCTTTTTATCTAAGATTAACGTCGGTCTTGTAATACTTTCCATGGTTATAAAAATTTCTAATCTTATTAAGAAATATGATAATAGTTTAGACAATTGAACAATACTTTATCAACTTTAAGGCGAAGAAGTGATTTAAAACAACCTTTTGATTCTTTATATGCTACCATCAGAAAACCAGTCCTTTAATTCTAACGAATGACTTAGCTGTGTTTATACATTTCGAAATGAGCTTAAGGCTGGGTTTCGTAAAAATTGCATATCTTAATCACAACAATTTTTAAATCGCTTCAGAATTACGCTTGAACCACCAAGATAGAAAATGCGAGATATTTATTTTTTCTTTTTTGTTATTTGTCTACTCCACATTTGCGGAAGCGCAACAGCACAGGATCATTATATCAACGATCGCATAAATTTAAAAGTCGATAATAAATCCTTAGTTGAGATCCTCTACTTGATGGAGCAAGATCATGGACATAAATTCTGTTTCGATCCTCAGACCTTACCGTACTATCCACTTACTAAAAACTACAATGACAAGCAGGTATGGGATATCTTGAAAGACCTACTTAATGGTACGGACCTAAAAGCTATAGAAGCTGATGAAGAATATGTCGCTATAATTAATCGCAAAAACTTAAATCGAGAAAAACTCAACAATCTATTGTCTAAGTGGAAATCTGGAGAATATGCTTACCCATTTGACTCAAGGAATGCCACATTTACTTACAATATAGGGGATGAAAAAAACACTCAACCCAGTTGTAACCTTACACTAAAAATTGAAGATATTGAAAACGAACTACCTATTATAGGTGGTGTAATTCGAAACGCAGACCTATCGATAAATGGCGTCACAGATATAGAGGGAATGTTAGAGCTAGAAGTGCCAGCAGGAATGCACAAGTTGTTGATCTCATACACAGGGTATCAATCTATAGACCTCAACTTAAGCATATACGAGGACGCTGAAATAAGCTTACCTATAAAAGTGCAATCATTTATGATTGATGAAATACAGATTGTAGCGAATACTTCCCGCCAGAAAATGGATGAAGGAAAAGCGGGGCTAGAAATCCTAGATATATCTAAACTTGAAATCATCCCCCAAGCCCTAGGCGAGACAGATATTATTAAATCTCTTGAAATGCTTCCTGGCGTAACTTCGGTAGGAGAAATATCAAGTGGGTTTAATGTACGCGGAGGAAGCATAGATGAGAGTCTTGTTCTTCTTAATGATGCAATGATTTTCAACCCAACTCACGTGATAGGTTTCATCAGCGCATTCAACAGTGATGTTATAAAAACAGCTTCCTTATCTAAGGCTTACGTAGACCCAGAATATGGCGGTAGGAGTTCTGCTATTCTCAACTTAAAGTCACATCCTAAATCCTCAGATAAAATCCATGGAAAAGGAGGTGTCGGCACTTCTGCAATGCGGTTAATGCTGGAAGGCCCGATATCGGATCGCATAGATTTTCAAGTTTCAGGTCGTGGGTCTTTTAGCGATTGGCTACTCGGTCGTGTTCCCAATATTGAAATACAGAATAGTTCAGCACAGTTTTATGACTTCAACGCCACCATCAGGTATCGACTGAGTGATACCCAGAAAATAGACCTTCACAATTACTTTAGCGACGACTTTTTTCAGTTCAATAATGAATTCGGATTTGAATGGAACAACCTTGCCCTGGGAGCTGCATGGAGTGGGTCATGGTCTGATAAGTGGTATGGGAAAGCTTCCTTAAATTATGGCGAGTATAGAAATGCTCAACTCAATTTTGTTCCCCCTCTTACAGCTACATTCGCAACAGGACTGTCATATGTGAAAGGGCTAGCTTCACTTACTAGAACACTCTCTGCAGGTTCTTCTATTAAAGTAGGCATAGAATCGATTTCGTACAATCAAGAAGAGGACACACTCATTCCAGGTACATCAAGTGCTATAGAAGGAGGTAGTATCCAGAGAAAAAATGCAACAAGCCTGTCCTCCTTTCTAGTAAGTAGTATTTCATTATCCTCTTCTATATCGATTGAATCTGGCTTGCGATTTTCTATGTATAGAAGTAAAGGGCCAGGAGAAGTATTCCTCTATGAAGGAGGAATAATAAGTCCAGAAAACATAGCTTCTGTAGAACCAATCAATGGTTCTGATCCTGAAGGAACATATACCTATCTGGAACCTAGGTTTTCTATCAATTACAAGTTCAATGATAACTGGGCCATTAATTCTGGCGTTAACCGGCTGACCCAGAACACTCAACTGCTCTCTGTATCTAACACAGCCTTACCTACTGATTTCTGGATTTTCTCGGATCGCTACATCCGGCCTCAAGATGTGTGGCAATATTCTACAGGTCTGATTCACAATGATTCCGACAATAGATACAGCTTGTCTCTAGATGGTTTTTATAAAGACATCAACCATACATATGTCTTGAAGGATTTTCCTGAAATTGTTCTCAATCCGCATCTAGAAACAGAATTGATTTCCGCTCAAGGCAAAAGTTATGGCATAGAATGTTTCTTTGAAAAAAGCAAAGGGGCGATTGTGGGGTCTATTGCTTATACTTATACAAGAACTTTTCGACAGACCGATGATCCGTTTCAGCAAGTTAATAACAACGAGCAATTTCCTGCCAACTTCGACATTCCTCATCAGGTTAACCTATTAATGACATATAAACTATTGCCCTCATTCTCTCTCAATCTAGCCTACGCATTTAAGTCAGGTAGACCCATTACTCAACCGATAGGAACCATCTTGATTGACAACTTTCCTATTCCGTTATATTCTGAGCGCAATGAAGCAAGAATACCTCATTATGAAAGAGTAGATTTTTCACTTACCCTAGATATGAGAAATAGTAAAAACAACGGATTCAGAAATTCTTTTACTCTAGGATTCTATAATCTCCTAGGAAGAAGGAACCCATTTAATGTTTTCTATCGTCGACAATCTACAGGAAATATAGTACCCTTTCAATTTGCCATAATAGGTAGTATGGTCCCAAGCATATCCTGGAATTTTATATTTTAATCGCATGAAGCTAAAAACGACATATCACATTCTCCGACTTACAGGTTTCCTATCCTTCATAGTTCTGCTTCAGAGTTGTATCGATCAACTCCCACAAGAAGAAGGAGCAGTGCCTAAAGTCGTGGTAGTCGATGGACAGTTTTCAGATCGGGAAGGACCCCATAATATCTTACTTTCTAAAGCCATAAATCTAAACTCTCAAGTAAGGCAACCTATAACTGATGCAACTGTAGGGATTGTTTCTATGTCGGGAGAAACATTAAACTTCATCCACGACAATGAGGTTCCAGGTACCTACACTTATATAGGTGCAGCTTCTACAGATGAAGCTTACAAGCTACAAGTAAGGTTATCAGATGGAAATGAAATAACAAGTACTTTTCAATCTCTGCCTACTGGATTTCCAATTGAATCATTAAGAATGGAAGACGACTTGTTGTCATTCGTGGATGAAAACGGCAGGTCTAGAACCAGGTGGGTACTTGATTTATACGCAGAAAGCAATCAGCAGAGAATAGAAGAAGACTTATATATTCGCTACGACATAGAAACCGTATGGCAACTTACTGAAGTGCAATGCAGTCCTCTTCATACTACCAAATCTTGCTATATCAATGATAGGGATGTGGCATTTGACATATCGTTACTAGAATTAAAGAAGAATGACCAAGCCGTAGACTTCGAGCAATTTATATACCGTAGATTTATTGATGAAGCTATAGGAGAGGTTATGGCTATTAAAGTAGACGCCCTTTCTTACAATCAAGCAGATTATGAATACTGGGAAAGACTTAAATCTCTTTTTTCTCAGACTGGCAATATAACGGATATTCTTCCTGCGAAAGTCGTCAGTAACCTAGCGCCCTCAGAAGGAATCGAAGCAGCTGGAATTTTTTCTGTTGTTTCTCAATCTGAAAAAGTAATTTTCATCCGGAACAGCGATGTACAGTTGAATGTAAATCCAGTATGCGGAGCTCCAGGATTTACGCCACGACCGAGACCTCAAGAATGCTGCAACTGTCTATTAAGGAATGGCGCATCTACAGAAAAACCATATTACTGGCCCTTTTAACTCTGCCATTTTACTGGTTAAGGGAAGAGATAGAAATTGATTCAGAATTCTTTATCTCACTTGTCATTGGAGAATTTACTGGCATGTTTAAGCACTTCATGAATAAAAATCTAACTTAGATATTCACTTTTATTGAAGTGGCTCTTAAACGCTGGATAGCGCATTAAAATAATTCAGTAGCATGGAAGACACCTTACCTCGTCTGGAAAGATTACAATCAATTATGACTCTCTTGCAATCAGGGCGGTTAATAACATCTACTTTATTATCTGAGAAATTCCAAGTTTCTAAGAGAACCATATATCGGGACATCAAGTCTCTTGAAAAATCAGGGACACCTATCATAACGATAGAAGGAAAAGGGTATCAATTAATGGAAGGATACACACTTCCTCCCGTAACATTCTCTGAAGAAGAGGCACTGGCGCTTGTCACGGCTTATAAACTCATCTCTACCAACAAGGATAAATCACTCAAAAAAAACCACGAGAGTGCCATTGAAAAAATTAAAGCAATACTCAGATCTACCAGTAAAAAACATACAGCTATCGTTGAGGATAGAATTGTCTCTCTCCACAATTTAAATCGCTCGACAACAAGCAATACACTCGTAGATATACAACATTCTATCATTGATTCTAAATTATTAGAAATCGTATATCATTCTTTTAGCAAGGAAGAACAGACCACAAGAATCATTGAGCCTATGGCCTTATATCATACCAGAGATAACTGGATCCTCATAGCTTGGTGTCGCATGAGGACTGCTTTCAGAGAATTCAGATTGGATAAAATTTTAAACATGAAACGCCTTGAAGCTGGGTTTCCTGCCCGATCCTTCGACTTACTGTCCTACTTCCTAGCGCAGAAAAATTCACAATAATTTCATTTCTCTTTACACCCCTGACACAGGGTTGTCATTGTTGCAGATACTTTTGTGTCATCACTAACAAAAAAAAACATCATCATGACAACTACTCAGAATGAAAAAAAACTGATAGCAGGAATTTCTGTAAGAACTTCTAACGATGGGCCTGCTATGCAGGATATTCCAGCGTTATGGAATCGATTTATGTCTGAAGGGATCGCAGGTTCAATTCCAGATAAAGCAAGCAACGACATCTACGCGATATACACGAGATATGAATCAGACCAGAATGGGCCTTACACAATGATCATAGGTTGTCCAGTTTCTACTATTGAAAATCTCCCGACGGATATGGACCATATTGAATTGCATGCAGGAAATTACCACCACATGCCGGTAAAGGGAAATCTAGAAAAAGGAAAAATGATCTATGAAGCTTGGATGGAAATCTGGAAGATGGGTCTTAACAGAAATTACACTACTGATTATGAAGTCTATGGATCGAAATCCATGGATATGAAAAATGCTGAAGTGGACATCTACGTCTCTGTAGACTAATCATAAAAAAAGAAGGAGGCGCAACAATCACCTCCTTCTTTTTAAA
>CAZFJO010000083.1:0-1881 GCA_964518915.1 uncultured Saprospiraceae bacterium | reverse complement strand
GTTGTCTCTCTTCCACCTCTATAATTGTATCTCAATTGAAGATTAGATCTATTCCAGAATGTAAACCTAGATGTCAATCTGGATGACCATGAATAAGTATCCGCATCGAAAACTTGATCTCCTAACTGGCCATCGGTAATCGATCTAAAAAGATTGAGATTACCATCAAGTCTCCACCATTTCCATGGAGATAACTGACCTACGAATTCGAATCCATAGTTATTCTGTGTAGACAAGTTCTGAGGATTCGTAGTGAAGGTAAAGCCATCATCATTAAGGGTTCTGATTCTTTCTACATTTCCTGTTGAATGACGATAATAAACACTCGATGTAAGGCTACCTTTATCCCAGTACTTTATATATCCGAGTTCATAATTATCAGAAAAGGTCGGGTCAAGATTAGGGTTCCCAGAAAAGAAATTTCTTACGTCTGTAAAGCTAAAGAATGGATTCAGTGACCTGAATCGAGGCCTACGGATCCGCTTACTATAACTTACTTGAATACCATCTGTATCTGTGAAGCTGTAATTAAAAAAGGCACTCGGAAAGAGGTTCGTATATGATCTATCATTTAACTCAGAAGTCTGCACAAGTTCTGTTCTCACGTTACTGTGCTCTGCCCTCAATCCTAATTGATATGAAAATTTCTTTTTCTTCTCTCCGAAAATAAAGTATGCTGCATGGACGTCCTCATCGTACTTAAAGTCGTTGCTGAAGTCTGTAAGATTAGTCCACTCATCACCCATCAGTTCTTCTACTAAGTAATTGTTATTGACATTTCTGAAGCTGCTCCTCATACCTAATTCAACAACTCTATCTCCGATAGGCTTGACATAATCGATATTAAAAACCGTACTCTTCTCTCCTTCTGCGTTGCTTGATCTCTGGTTTAAATATGGATCATCGAGCGGAGCTAAATTCTCGTCAGCCAATAATTCTTCTAATAATGAGGTTTCTGTTTCATCCTGACTTCTATGAGATAATCTAGCACGCAAGGTATGCCCTTGTCCTAGACGCTTATCATAGTTAATATTAAATTCTCTGGTAGGCTCCGTTTCTCCTTCGATGTCATTTCTAAGAATTATATCAGCACCGGCGAGACCCTCTCTGGTAAAGCTCTCTCCTACCGGAATAAAATAATCTTGATAGGTAACGGTATTAAAGTTATCATCTTCAGAATATCTATATACTCCTGATAGAGTAAGCGTTGAATTCTTTTCTAACTGATATCCCAGGCCTCCTCTAAAAGTATGGCTTAATCCATTTCTCTCGAAATCTCTATTCTCAAATGAGACAATCGTTTCATCATCCCCATATAATTCTTTATACGTCTCTCCTCTACCAAAGCTGGTATTTTTTCTAATGGCATAAGTCAGAAAATAATTAAGTTTTCCTGATCTATAATTCAGGTTAGAGCTTAAGCCTAACTTATAAGGATCTCCTGTAGTTAAATCGAATGATCCATTAAACCCTCCTTCTCTTTCTTCCTTAAGAACAATATTAATGATACCAGCCGATCCTTCTGCTTCATACCTTGATGAAGGATTGGTTATTACTTCTACTTTATCGATGAGCTGTGCAGGAAGACTTCTTAATCCATCTGCATCACTTATTCCTACTAATCCTGATGGCTGGCCATTAATTAAAATCCGTACGCCCTCGCTTCCTCTTAGGGATACATTTCCTTCTACATCTACAGAGACAGAAGGTACATTATCAAGTACATCTTGTGCTGTCCCACCCTTACTAGTAAGGTCTTTTCCTACATTAAACACCCGCTTATCTAGGGTAAATGTTGTCTCCGATTTCTCCGCAGTAATCTGAACTTCATCTAGGCTTATTCCTTCCGGAAATATCGTAATTGTACCTAGGTTGTAATTT
>CAZFJO010000082.1:0-13597 GCA_964518915.1 uncultured Saprospiraceae bacterium | reverse complement strand
TATTAAATGTATAATTTGCTAAATTGAGAGTTGTTAACCACAACTATCCAGAAAAAAATGAATCAAGCAATACCTGTTTATTTTAAAGTACTTACCAGCCTATGTCTGGTTCTTATTTTTGAACTCGTCTTATCGAGCAACCTTACAGCTCAGAAAAATTCAGCTTCTTATGATGAGTCCTTGTATAATACTGTGCAATGGAGGCTGGTAGGTCCACATCGAGGAGGACGAGCAGGAACAGTTGTAGGAAATGAAAATAGAACGAACGAATACATTATAGGAACTGCTGGCGGTGGCGTATGGAAGACTTCAGACGGCGGGAATACTTGGTCGTGCATTTCTGACGGATATTTTGGCGGGTCTATAGGTGCTGTTGCAATGGCTCCTTCCGATGAAAATGTGCTTTATGTCGGGGAAGGAGAACAAACACTTCGTGGCAATGTCTCCTCTGGAAATGGCATGTGGAAATCAACGGATGGTGGAGATACTTGGACCCACATAGGATTAAAAGGAACAGAACACATTGCAAGGGTCAGAATCCATCCCACGAATCCCGACATTGTCTACGTAGCCGCAATTGGAAATCTCTGGAAGCCGAATGAAGAAAGGGGAATTTACAAGACCATAGATGGAGGAAAAACTTGGAAGAAGATTCTTTTTG
Organism: uncultured Saprospiraceae bacterium; assembly: GCA_964518915.1. Lineage (GTDB taxonomy): Bacteria > Bacteroidota > Bacteroidia > Chitinophagales > Saprospiraceae > JABDLO01. Next base: position 12,936 of record CAZFJO010000082.1, on the reverse strand, counting down.
AAAGCAACAAAGCAGGTGGCGGGGATTTGATACTTGACCCTAACAATCCTAGGATCATCTATGCATCGACATGGGAGATGAAAAGAAATGGCTACAGAATGGACAGTGGAGGACCGGGCAGTAAACTGTGGAAGTCGACCGATGCGGGTGAGTCGTGGACTGACATCACCCGCAGTACAGGTCTGCCGAAAGGCGTCTTAGGTATAATCGGGGTAACCGTATCACCCCTTAACTCTGATAGACTATGGACGATTATCGAAGCAGAAGATGGTGGCGTTTTTAGAAGTGACGATGGTGGAGTAAGCTGGAAAAAAACAAGTGAGAATAGAGAACTGAGACAGCGGGCATGGTACTATTCTCGCATATATGCAGACACTCAATTAGAAGATCGCGTTTATGTCCTAAATGTTGGCTTCTGGAAGTCTAATGATGGAGGAAATACTTTTGAAAGAATAAGCACACCTCATGGTGACCACCATGATCTATGGATTAATCCTAATGATAATGAAATCATGGGCATAGCAGATGACGGAGGAGGACAAGTAAGCTACGATAGTGGAGACAACTGGACCACTTACCATAACCAGCCTACTGCTCAGTTTTATAGAGTAACCACGGACAACCATTTTCCTTTCAGGATTCTGGGTGCACAGCAAGACAACTCAGCTATCAGAATGCTACATCGTTCCAGTGGGTCTTCTATTACTGAGAGAGATTGGGAATCTACCGCTGGTGGAGAGAGTGCACATTTAGCTCCAGATCCCGATGACCCTAATATTGTCTATGGTGGAACGTATAAAGGTTATATGAGTAGAAAGGATCACAACAATGGTCAGACACGATCTACTAACGTATGGCCAGATAATCCTGCTGGATCAGGAGCAGAAGTGATGAAGTATAGGTTTAATTGGAATTACCCGGTGATGTTTAGCCCTAATGATTCAGACGTCCTATACGCAGGGTCTAATTTCTTACACAAATCCACGAACGAAGGACAGTCATGGGAAGTAATCAGTCCAGACCTGACAAGGAATGACCCTAAGACCATTGAATCTTCAGGAGGACCGATAACACAAGACAACACCGGTGCAGAATTCTATGCTAATATATTTGCCATAGCTGAATCCACTTTAGAACCTGGAACCATATGGACAGGAAGCGATGATGGTCTGATACATGTGACTCGAGATGGAGGAAAAAGCTGGGATAACGTTACTCCGAAAGGATCTCCTAAACAGAATATGATGAATTGCATAGACATCCATCCCTTTAAGAAGGGAGCAGCTTATCTAGCAGCAAGTCAATACAAGTTCGGTGACTACACTCCATACTTATATAAAACAACAGATTATGGAAAGTCTTGGAAATTAATCACCAAGGGAATTCCTAGCAATCATTATACAAGAGCAATTAGGGCAGACAAAACAAGAGAAGGTTTACTTTATGCCGGCACTGAATGGGGCATGTACATCTCTTGGGATGATGGTGAAAACTGGCAAGCTTTTCAACTTAATCTTCCTGTCACTGCCATCAGAGACTTACACCTAAAAGACAACACCTTAATTGCAGCGACACATGGAAGGAGTTTCTGGATGATAGATGATCTCGGACCGATACAACAACTAAATGCCGAAACGAAAACAGCAGGACACCATCTATTTAAACCCAAGCCGGCCTACAGAATGGCTCAAGGTGGAGGATGGGGAACGCCTAACACTAAATTGGTAGGAGAAAACCATCCTAATGGCGTTCTATTTAATTTCTTCGTGAAGAACTATGATCCAGAACAAAAAGTTGAACTGCGAATCGAGGAAGTAGATGGAACACTGATCAAGTCTTATTCGAATAAGGCTAAAAAAAGTAAGAATAGATTAAGGGTAAAAGAAAATAAGAATAGGTTCGTGTGGGATATGCGTTATGATGGATTTAAGGAATTTAAGGGCATGGTTCTTTATTCTTCTCCTAATAGAGGTCCTAAGGCAATTCCAGGAAAATATCTTGCGAAATTAATAGTGGACGGAGAGGAAGTGAAACAAGAATTTGAAATCATAAAGGATCCTAGGCTTTCTAATTCAGATGAGGATTACAAAAAACAATTTGACTACCTGATATCGGTAAGAGACAAGGTAAGTGAGGCACACCAGGCCATTATTGATATCAGAAGTATAAAGGAAGACATTGCCTACTTTAAGAAAAAATTGAGTGAAAATAAGGCCTATGAAGAATTCCTTTCACTTACAGATGTATTTTCTAAGGACATAACCGTAATTGAAAACAACATCCACATGACTAAAAACCAGAGTAGACAAGACCCCTTGAATTACGGAATTCGTATTAATAATAGGCTAGCCTTTTTGATGGCTGATCAACAAAGAGGGGACTATCCTCCGACCGATCAAGCTATAGAATTCAAGAAAGAAGTTTCAGCAGAATTAGATGCAGAAATTGAAAATCTGGATGAAATGATCAGAAGTAGACTAAGCGAGATAAACAATCTCGGCAAGCCTCTCGGTGTCCAAATAATCAGTGAAAGGATGGCCAGAATTGCCAGACCATAAATTATAACAACAAAATAATTCACTCGCTGAAATCTATTTCACCCATTCTATTGAAGGCTACATTCTGACTTGCCCTATTGTATCAATTCTGACTTAGGTACAATAATTTTTATGTGGCTGCCTTCATGATTAACTGTTTCAATTTTCGCTTCAAGTTTTTCGGCGAAAGACTTTATCAATCGTATTCCTAGTGTATCTGAAGAATCCATGAAACTATCTTCAGTCCATCCGACTCCATTATCCTGTACTGAGAAAACAATTGAATCGTCGCGATCTTTTATCCGCAGTGTAATCGCTCCCTCTTCCCTTCCTTTAAATGCATGCTTGAGGGCATTAGATATCAATTCATTCGTAATTAATCCGAGTGGCACCATTACATCAACATCTAATTCAAGATCATCTATATCGGTATGAAAGGATATTTTACTTTCATCTGTATTATAAGTGTCGAACAAGTTCTGACCGAGGTCTGTGAAATACGCTACAACACCTATACTCTTTAAATCATCATTACTATATAGGTACTTATGCAATAGAGACATGGATTGCACCCTCGCTCTTCCTATCTTTAAAGCATCTAGCGCTTGATCATTTTCTATATATCTTGATTGAAGTCCGAGAAGAGAAGATACAACTTGTAGATTGTTTTTAACCCGGTGGTGAATTTCCTTGAGCAATACAGCCTTGTCTTTGAGTGCTTTAGACAAGTCAACATTGGTCGATGTAAGAAGGGCTTTCTGCTCTTTATTTTTGATGTATAATCTGTATATCGCTGTCGCAAATATTCCTAGACCAATCAATCCTAACACAGTCAACCAGAGCAATCTATTCCTTCTCTGCACTGCAAGGCTAGACAATTCATTCTGATAATTTAATTTCTCTATCTGCTTATCAGATAAGGCTTTATTGTACTTGCCTTCCATTTCATAGACAATAACATCTTGTCCAGTATTATACAACGAATCTTTTCTAGCATAATATATATCAGATAACTGTAAAGCTTCCTTATATCTCCCTTGTCCGCGATACAGTTGTATCTTCCTAAAATCAATGGCGTATCTCATATAAGGAACACCTGATTCCTTATATAACTTCTCATATCTATTGATCTGAAATTTCGCATTACGAAAGTCTTCAATAGACAAGTAATAATCTATAAGGACTCTTGTGTAAGCCGCTTTCTGACCGTAGGCTTTTAATGTAGATTCATCGACTTTAGAAAGCATATGATAAGCTTCTTCGAAGATTCCTTGATCAATCTTCATGCTGGCACGTGCCAGCAATATACTATGCATGTAGTCGGCGCCATTGTTTTTTTCTAGGAAGTTCTGAGCCTTTAACAATATGGATTCAGCTTCATCATACCTACCCTCCTCTATCTTCTTGTATGCCCATGCTACCTGATAACTGTAGTGATAAGTCAGGGTCGTTGTGTCCATATACTCCATTCCCTTTTCTAGGTACTCGTATGATTTCGAATTATTACCTAGTATATCGAATAACTCAGATGCTTTTAAGTAGTGTTTACCTCGATTGTGATTGTAGGTTTCATATGGAATCGCTGAGAGCAATGATTGGATGCCTTCAGCATAATTTTTTCTATTAATATAGGCTACTCCTAAATCACTATTGATTAATGCCAATAGGCTAGAGTCCTGAATTTCAGCAGCATAACCCTTAGCTTCTTCCATCCATTTTATTCCTAAATCTACATCCTGATACTGAGAAGCGATATACCCCTTCCTATACAATAATCTGCTTTTATGAAAGGGCTCCCCCCAGCCTGTATTTAATAAGGAATCCACAATGAAGAGAGACTTATCATAATCTTGATACATAAAGTATGTCTCTGAAATACCAGCTATGAAAGAAAACTCATATTCTCGATCTCCTAATTTCTGAGCAAGATCTGCAAGTTCGTAACTCCGAGTGATGAACTTACCATAATCATCTTTCTTAAGTAAGGATAGTGATTGAAGCTGTATCTCTTCAAGATAGGCCTTACATTTTTCTGTATCTCTACAGAGTTCTTTTACTTCTTCATAAGAAAGGTCTTTTTCTTGTCCCCATAAGGGAAGGTCTATCGCAAGAATAAAAATAAGATGTAATACTATGATTCGTAACACCACCATTATACAAAGCTATCAAGTTCACAACAAGATATAAGGAGTAATGGTTAATTCATAATCTGTACAATTCAAGAGTTGAGATCTGCTTAGGAATATGAAATGAAAAGGCTTAAAGTTTTTAAATTTTATATATGGCTGTTTCAGGATGATAAGTATACCATCCATACCACTCTTTCAGAAAAAACGGAAAGGCTTCTAACTCTTTTCCTTCTAATTCACCACTTGTACACTCACCGAATACATTCCATATACTACGCGTTTTACCATCTACAATATTGCCTACATCACTTACTGAAAAGTGTAATTTTTCTCCATCTATATGTGGCTTGTATGCACCACAGAAGCTCGTACCTGGCTCACTAAGAACAACTACTTCACTCCCATCTGGAAGTGTATCTTCTAAAACTGACCCTACTTTTTCCAGTACTTCAATATCATAAGCTTTCCAGGTTTCTTGAGAACCTACGCCTAGAACTAAATTAAATTTAGGGATGTCTTGAGGAATATCTAGTGTTATCGATTCATTAAAAATATCTTGTATTAAACCATAACCTGGAGTGTGTTCAGAACCGTGTCCTTTTCTCATCTCCTGTTCATCCCACATGACATGCGTCTCAGGATTCTCAGTCAACCACTCGTGCCAGTATAATTGATAACTAGGGAGTATATCAAGATGCTTGCCTCTCATAGGACCATGGAATGCTCTTCCCTCAAATGGCAGCCAATAAGAGCCAGACTGGTGGTCTTCCATAAACCAAGATCCTTTATAGATGCCTTTTCTGACGAATGTCAAAGTATCATTATCAATAACACTCCGGAAAATATTTCCTCCGCTACACATCTCGCACAAGCCCACTACTACCGGGATACCTTCAATAGTAATACTAGCTATGTGGTGGTTTTTCATTATCCACCAAGGTAGAGCATAGGGTACATCATTAATTTTTACACCTATGACGAAGTCATCCGCTTTCATATGATCATAAGATTTCCGCCAATCCGCCTTACGCATAGGCTGGTGATAATCTGGTTTTACCTTGGTCTCATCAAGTAATAATCCTTCGATAGAATCATGAGGAACATGAATTGTTTTATCATGATTGTGGTTATGATGGCTGTGATCAATAGAATTCTGTTGCCAATTTACATCACAACTAGACAATAGGACAGAAATTAAAACAGAGAAAAATATAGTCGATATTCTCATATAACCGCAATTACTTTAAATAGATTTATAATACTCCGTCTCAGGATGATATGTATACCAACCATACCATTCTTTCACAAAGAATGGGTAAGCTTCTAACTGGGTTCCTTCAAGTTCCCCACTTATACAAGAACCGAATACATTCCAGATACTACGTGTCTCTGTGTCCACTATATTGCCGACATCATTCACTTCGAATTTTAATTTTTCATCCTTCCATATAGGTATATACGCCCCACAGAAACTCGTGCCCGGTTCACTAAATATAACCACGTCATTGCTATCCGGCAATATATCTTCTAAAACCGGCCCTATCTTTTCAAGGACTTCAATGTCATAGGCTTTCCAGGTTTCATCAGAGGTAACTCCTAGTACTAAATTAAATTTAGGGATGGCTGCAGGAATATCCTTAGCTAGTGTTTCGGTAAACACATCTTGCATAATATCGCTGCCTGGACTATGTTCCGCTCCATGCCCTTTTCTTACCTCCTCACGATCCCACATTACTTTAGAATCAGGATTGCTAGATAGCCACTCGTGCCAGTACATCTGGTAACTAGGTAAAATATCTAAGTGTGTTCCTTTATAATTTCCATGGAATGCTTTTCCTTCAAACGGAAGCCAATAAGACTCAGACTTATTGTCTGTCATAAACCAAGAACTCTTATATAACCCCATCTGCTCAAATGTCAGAGTATCTCCTCCAAGTACCCTACTATATACATTTCCTCCGCTACACATTTCGCATAGTGTAGTAACTATAGGTACGCCTTCTATTGTAAGATTAGCTATATGGTTGTTTTTCATAATCCACCAGGGGAATGCGTAAGGTACATTATTGATCCTTACACCAATTACGAAATCGTCATCTCTCATATGATCATAAGTCGACCTCCAGTCAGCTTTGTATAAAGAGTGAAGAAAGTCTGGTACATGCTCTGACTCATATAAGAATAATCCCTCTATAGAGTCATGTGGCACATTATCAGATTTATCATGATTGTGGTTATGCCCATGATGACTAGGAGAGTTCTGCACCCAGTTTCCATCACAATTCATAAGAATCGACAATCCTAAAAGTAGGAGTATATAATTTAATCTCATACAACACTGAATTTAAAAGTAGGAATCGGAACTTCTTGGTAAACTTCTTTTTCCTCCATCCCTAATTTTTTTAATAATTCCGGAAATTCTCGCCCTCTCTGCGTAAGCATCAGCTGTGCAAGTGAAAGATAGTTTTCGTTGTTGCTTTGATTTTTAGCACTTCTTGTAATTCTATCTATTAATCCATCTGGAATCATCTCGTCTGGAAAAGCCAAAAGTCTAAATAAATCTAATCTTACATTCAGCTGATCTTCATAAGTACGCTTGTAGAAACTTTCTCTGCTTGGGTTTTTTAATGCATTCTCAATGGCCCAGGCTACAAGGGATCCTGCGTACATAGCTATTGTGATTCCTTCAGAATTTATAGGATCAAAAAAAGCTGCTGCATCACCGGCTAAGAAAGTGTGTACATGTACCATCTTACTCGGTGTATATGCATAATCTTTAATGGTTCTTACATTTCCTACCAAGGTTGAATCTCTCAATAGGTTTTTAGTAAATGGTATATTGTGAATGGCTGTATTGAATCTTTCATTTAGCGTTGCTCCTCCAGCCTTATATTCCGGCAATTTATTTCTAGGAACAATAAGTCCTACACTTACTTTTTCTTTCTGCACGATCTGCCAAGCCCAGCCCCAGTCGCCTGTACTAGAAACCAATGTCATCGGTGGATCTTCATGTCTATGTTTAAAATCAGTGATTTCTCCTTTAGCATTCAAGTATTCAGATTTATCTAAGTAACCCCAGAATGCCTGAAATCTAAATTCATCATCATATTGGATTAAATCATACTGTCTAGATACAACAGCTGCTTGCCCACTGGCATCGACTACATATCTACAGGATATGGAATGCTTCTCTCGATGCTCATCTTCCCAATCAACAATACAACCTTCTTCCAAGTGCTTCACGCTTTTAACTTGAGCTCTTTCTATCACTTCTGTGCCATGGCCCTTACTGGTATCCAGTAATATTTCATCGAATCTATCTCTCTCTACATGAAGCGCTGGTCTTGTAAATCCGAAATTCTTAAAAGATACCGTTCTCATCACATCATCCCATAAGACGAATCCTCCTGCTTTCTTAACGAAGCCTTCTTTCTCTATTGCTTCTGTTGCTCCTATCTGATCTGTATATTTCCAGAAATGAGGAATAAGACTTTCTCCTACTTTGTAGCGAGGAAATTTTTCTTTCTCTAGAAGTAGAACATCAATACCAGCCTTACTTAACAGAGACGAGGCAACAGACCCTGCTGGGCCACCACCTATAACAACAACTTCGTATTTATTTTTATCCATATCTTATGTCTATTGATCCTACATTAACCTCTATTCATAAAGTTATACTGTTGATTTAAATTTAATTGAAGCTTATTCGTTTTTTATTCCTATCCACCTAGAAATTATTGATTTCTGAATCTCTGAAGTCCCAGAATAGACGGTAGAAGAAAGTGCATCCTTAAGCGCAAGCCCTACAGGGTGATCATTGACATATCCTTTCCCTCCATATACCTGAAGTAAGTCCATCAATCCTCTCTTATATGTTTCAGTGGCTTTCAAGTTAATCATTGACGCCCATAGATCGGCCTTTGATCTTGAGTTAGCATTTTTACATGCAGGTTCAATCATTGATTTTACCGCTTCAATTTCTACTTTTAATTCTGCTAATTTATGAGATATGGCTTGATAGTTACCGATACTCTGTCCGTATACTTTTCTTTCATTTGCGTAAGCGATGGTATTGTCTAGATGTTTTTCAAGACAACCTATATGCAATGCAGACAATCCGATTCTTTCCCATATCATAGAATCACGGAAAATCATAGTTCCTCCACCTACTTCACCGAGTACATTTTTTTCTGATACATGACAATTATTAAAAGTAACCTCTCCCATTGTCACGGTTCTTAAGCCCAGCTTAGAAATCGGTCCACTCCGCTCTACACCGTCACTAGCCGCATCTATAAGAAAGGCCGTTATACCTCCCTGAGCTTTTTTACTATTGTCTGTCTCCGCATAAACAAGAATTAAATCTGCTACGGGGGCATTAGTGATGAAAGATTTAGTACCAGAAATCACATAACCATCTCCTGTCCGTTCCGCATAAGTGGACATATCGTAGGCATTAGAACCTTCATTTATCTCAGTGATAGCATTAGCAATAATTAATGAACCCTTGCATGCGCGTTCAAGGTAATTGTCTTTTAAATATTCGCTTCCATAATTTACAAGAGGACGTATGCATGAAAGGAGTTGGGCTCCTATTCCGAAAGCCAATCCAGCATCTTGAGTCCCATATCCTACTCCCATAAGCGCACTACACACTTGATATAAATTATAATTTCTTCCACCATAAGATAGTGGAGCAAGCAATCCTGTGACAGCGTCACTTGCAGCTTCTTCCCATCCTTGTCGACTGAATTCTTCCGACTTTTCTCTTGCTTCATACTGGGAAGTAGCCCATCTCTGAGAACACTTTTTATATTCCTTGTATATTTCTAAATCCATGGTCAGTTTATGAGTTCAGGTAGAGATTGATAATCGACTTTTCCTGTTGATGTTCTAGGAATAGCATCTATAGATTTAAAGACATCTGGCATCATATACAGCGGAAGAGTTTCAGACAACTTTAGTCTGATTCTTGATACAATATCATCTTTAAGACTTGACACAAAAATACATATGATTTTAACTTCTGAATGATTATCATTCAAGAAAACAGCATTCTCAGTAACGGCATCCACCATAGATACTTGATGCTGAATTTCATCTAATTCTATCCTATATCCTCTACGCTTAATCATTCTATCATTCCGTCCGTGGAATTGATACCCATCCGTTGACAAAGACACGATGTCTCCTGTCCTATACCATCGGACTCCCTTCTCATCCGAAAAAAATCTCGTCGCGGTGATGTCAGGTTTCAACCAGTAACCCATAGCTACTGTTTTTCCACTTATCAGAAGTTCTCCTTTTTCTCCTTCTTTTATCCTACCACCAGCATACGGACACAAGTGGCCTATCGGAAGCGGTGTGTTGCCATCCATATCAGCACCTACTTGATGATATGTACACACATTGGTTTCTGTCGGTCCATAGAAGTTTATATAATTTACATCTGGGAGTAAACTTCTAAAATTCATAAATGCATCTATAGGAAAAACCTCCCCTGCAAAAAATATAGTTCTTAGAGATTTAAAGTCTTTTTTCTCCATCTTCCCGTAGTTAGCCATTGCTTGCAGCAGGGATGGGGTTGTATATAAAACAGTAACTTTATTACTTTCTAAGTACATGGTAAGCAATCGAGGATTAGAAGCAACTGAAGGTTCTATAAGCAGCATAGATGCCCCTACTTTAATGCTACCATACAAATCAAAAACAGATAAATCAAAATGAAATGGAGCAATAGATCCTAGTACATCTGTACTTGTCAATCCATATGTATCCGTCGCCCAGTCCATAAATGCATACGCATTCTCATGAGAAATCATAACACCTTTAGGTGTCCCTGTAGAACCAGATGTATATAAAATAAATGCAAGCTGGTCAGGAACTATCGTCGCACTTTCTTCAAAATCGATGTAGATAAACTCTGCTACCCTACTTATGCTGAATCCTTCAAAGTACGCGGCATATAATTCTAATTCTGAATGAAGAATAAGTAAACCATTTAGTTTACTTTCTCTGATAATATTTATGTTCCTTCCGACAGGGGCATGTCCATCGAGGGGCACGTACGCATTTCCAGACATTAAGACACCGCCTATTGCGTAGATGCTATGGGTCTTATTTTTGGATAAAATTCCAACAAGGCTTTTATTACCATCCGCTTTTTCTAATAAAAAATTAGAAATTATTCCCCACTGCTCGCCTACTTCATCATATGATTGATAAGTGCCTTCTACAGAAATTAGAAATTTTTTATTTCGATTCTTAGAAAGAGAAGATGATAAAAGCGAACCGAGATTCATGATGGTTTAAGACTTGCTCTTCACAAATTCCACAATCTTATCGATCGTATTTAAATTATCATGATCCACTTCATGCGGCTGGAATTCAATATTGAAATCTTGTTCCAGAAAATCCACCAACTGAAGAACTGAAATAGAATCTACAATACCAGATGAAATTAACTTAGTAGTATAATTAAAATCTGATGGCATAGAATCGCCATGTTTTTCTTTTATATATTCCTCTACTTTAGCTGCTATTTCTTGGTCTTTCATGCAATTTATTTATTGTATTCTTTTTAATATTTCTGGATATAATTCATCTGCAATCAATCCATGTCCTATAGCATTAGGGTAATTTGCAGTAGTTCTAAGTGAGGCTCTATCTAAACCTTTATACACTTCAGAAATATCTATATAATCAATTTCAAGCTCTTCTAGAAGTCTCTTATGAGAATGATTGAACAGATCTTTAAGCCTTATACTTCCAGGAACAAATCCCACTACTAACTCCACTCCATTTTCTTCACATATATTTTTCATTCTCTGATAGGACCACGCCATAATCTCTCTGCCTATTTCCTGTCTTTTCTTAATACCCATAGGTTCATTTAAATTTATTCCTGCTTCAATTAGAAATTTTTCAAATGCCGGGTATAAAGGATGTTCTGAATTATGTTGCTTTATGATAAACTGCGTCTGCATCCTGAATGGAGCATAATGTTCAGCCACAAATGCCATATCTAAATCCCAATCTTTAATTCTATTCTCCATGATATAAGCATACTGAAAAGCCCTTATGCCTTCTTGAGCAAAGTTTAGAGATTCAAACTGCGGTATAGTCTCGTTTATCCTTTCTTCTACTTTACTTTCGAAAACATCTTCATCACTTACGTACATTCCGAATGTCGGCGAACCACCGAATACCCCCATCCGATATTTCCCCTCAGCTTTTTTCTTAGTGTATTCTTTATCTCGTATACCATGACTATTGGTACTAAAGTTCAATGAATCCAGTACCAGTCTTACATTGCTCATGAGATTATACCTAAGTGCATCTCCAGATTTTACTGAATAAACTTTACTAAGCCACTTAACTGTATTAGGTTCTTCATCAAACTCCTCATCGTCCATTGCTCGGTCAGTTTCATTTCCTAAATCATTATTGATAATGGGCTGGTCTATATTCTGAACTGTAGAAGACATCAGTAGTCTCACTTTATCTACTATTCCATTTAGATCAATCTTCTTAGAAAGCAATCCCGCTTTAAAATCATCGTCCCAGAATTCCGATGACACATCAGCCTTAAGTATTCCATCATAATAAGCCACCCGTTCCTTGTCTTCTTCAAGTTGATTAAGTGTTCCACTTTGTCTAAATGCCTCTAACCCTGGGGCTGTAATAAACAAGCCCACAATCAAGGCTCCAGTCAGGATTGCAGTAGATATATAGGAATAGTTAGCAGTTGAAATCTTGTATTTTTCTCCGATTTTATGATTACTCCAGTAGTAGTGAAATATACTTCCCATGACTACACATACAACAACCAAGGCAAGCACCTTCGTCCAGTTCAATATTGTATCAGTGAATGCGACTTGCACAATTCCTATCCATTCCACAACTGTCGCATGTGTCCACATAGAATAAAGCGCAGACATCAATAAGAAAACACCCATTACCTTAGAAGCATGAATTAAAGATTCAGTATAAGAACCCGTTTTTTTCCTTTTAGAAATCCAGAAAGTAGAGATTGTAGCAAGCACAGCGAATGTTCCCCAATATATTATACCTGTCGGCCGTACTGGATTGGTTCCAGTAATCCATGCCCACTGGTATATATGGAAAAACCAAGTAAACAAGAATGTTATGAAGGTGCTATACAGCACAGCACGCTTGGGTGTTATTTTTCTTAACTTAAAATACACAGGATAATAGCATATCTTCAGAAGGAAGTTTTTCCAGTATATATTAATCCTTCTGAAAAAGTC
>CAZFJO010000081.1:2842-13599 GCA_964518915.1 uncultured Saprospiraceae bacterium | reverse complement strand
CGAATATATCCATACTATAATTGATAATATCGATGAATAGATCTCAGGTAGAATACATCATACAACTAGAAAAACACAAGAACTTCGGACGCGCCGCGGAGGCTTCTTTCATTACCCAGTCCACCTTAAGCGCAATGGTTGCAAAATTCGAAGAACAGATCGGGATAGAAATCTTCAACAGGAAGACCAGGCCCATCAGCATTACACCCCAAGGAGAAAAAATCATAAAGCGATTAAAAAGCATACATAGAGAATACCAGCTACTTGATGAATCTATAGACAATATAAAAGGCCATGAAATCAGCCAGTTGACCATCGCATGTATTCCTACTGTTGCCCCCTATCTCTACCCTCTTTTTCTCAACAAGATATCTCGATCCTATCCGAAGGTAAACTTTATAATAACTGAAGATACCACAGAACGAATCCTAGATCAGATATTATCAGGAGATATAGACATCGGAATTGTATCCATTCCGCTTGACCATCCAGAAATAAACCAACACCATCTATACAATGAAGATTTCTTAGTATATGATTGCGGGCTGAGCAAAAAGAAGAAAAAGTACAAGGTGAGCGATATTGACCTCAACAGGCTATGGCTTATGGAGGAAGGACATTGTATGAGAAACCAAGTAAGCGAAATCTGTGAACTGAAAAAACAGAAAAAAATCAACGGTAACTTAACTTATAATTGCGGGAGTGTTCTTACGCTTATACATATGGTAAGCCTTTATAAAGGAATAACCTTACTACCAAGGTCTGTGGTAGAAAATGACTCTGTTATTGAAAAGGGCAACATACATTCCTTAAGTGGTACCATTCCGGCCAGAAGCATCGGTTTCATCACTCATAAAAACTTTACCAAGAAAAAAATACTACTTGCATTAACTTCAGAAATTAAATCTGCTACATCCATACTTGAACCACCGCAAAAGAAATCTCAGAAAATCGTATCGCCTTTTTAACAATGTCACCATTCTGCAACAACATACTTCAGTCAAGTTATAAAAACCTTCTGTAGAAATATATCCGACTATTATATGTTATTAACGTACTTTACATCTCAGTCTATAATTTCAGACCGATGGAAGAAGAGATATTAAAAGGAGGAGAAAATTCATCATCCATAGTAAGGATCGGAAATTATGTACACAGAAGTTCACAAGGAAATAGAAAATTATACAATGAAGTTCTTAAACATTTAGAAAGTCATGGCTTTCGTTATAGTCCTAAAATTTATGGCCTAGACGATTCAGGCAGGGATATTCTATCATTTATTCCTGGCTCTACAATGCTGGGTATTCCTTTTTCTCTATCTCAATTACAAGCTTGTGTCCGCATATTAAAGGAGTTTCATGATTACTGTTCTCTTCTTACTAGTAAAGGAGAAAAAGAAACAATCTGTCACCGTGATTTTAGTCCATGGAATGTCATCTTCCTTCATGAAATGCCTGTAGGCATTATTGATTTCGATGAAGTTACCCCAGGAAATAGGATAGAAGATTTTGCCTACTTTTTATGGACTTTTTTAGACATAGGTCAGCATAAAAAGGAAGATGATTTATTGATATCTATAATTCATCAACTGGCACAAGAGTACTCAGGTCTAAATATATCTAATCTAAGTGAAAAACTTGTAGAACAACAAGAACGTATATTGGAATTTAGAAAGAGCCAACTTGATCCTTCTTTTTCCAACCTTAATAAAGACCTTATTAAATCAAGAGTAAATTCTATTAAAGAGAGTATCATGTGGGTTAAATCACATGCATCTCAACTTAACAAAACATAAACCCTATGGCTCGACTACAACCTATAGAAAGAAACATAACGCAAGAAGAATTAAAACTTGTACATCAGAATTTCGATCTAAACACCATCGATAACAACGTCATAGTACAATCCGCAGAAAGACTGGGCTATGTAATAGAAGCTAAGAAGAAACTAGCTGGATGCAGTTCTGGGCTCGCATATATGCATGAAAAAGACTATACCGGATGGTTTTACCTATCCGACCTCATTGTCTTTAACCCTTATAGAAAACAAGGTTATGGAAGGATGTTGTTGACTTCTTTAGAAGAAAAATTAAATAGACTAGGCATCCATAAGATATACACCTGGACAGCTGGATATGAAGCACCTGGCTTCTATAAAAAGATGGGTTATGTAGAATTCGCCTCCATGGAAAAATGGTATTCAGATGGCAGCCCCAGAGTCGGATTTACAAAACATCTAAACGCTGCAGATACGAGTGACTTACCTATCCAATCGTAGATATAGACGTTTAACTAAAATTATAAGTATTCTTTAAAATCGATTGCTCCCTTTTTAAGTTGAGTCTAAACGATTAAATTAAAGAATGAAAAGAACGATACCCTTACTTATTATTCTATGTGGATTAAGCAACCTCCTCTACGGTCAATACCAGATGGGGTTGATTCCACGAACCAGCCCAGAAACTAAGGTAAGTCAGAAGATAGGTTATACCGACATTGAAATCTCTTATGGGAGTCCCTCAGTCAATAATCGGGTTCTCTGGGGAGACCTGGTCCCATATGATAAAGTATGGCGTGCCGGAGCTAACAATGCCACGACCATTCACTTCAGTAGTCCTGTTGAGATACATGGCAATCGAGTAGATTCTGGAACCTATGCGCTCTTTCTTATCCCTCGAGAAGAAGAAGAAAAATGGACGTTCATTCTGAACAAGCAATCTAAGCAATGGGGTTCTTTTAGATATGATCAATCACAAGACGAGCTAAGGATCGAGGTTCTCCCTCGTTACACTTCTGTAGAACAAGAGCGATTGACCTATCAGATCCATCATCATGGCTATCAAGAAGGAAGGGTCTCCCTACTATGGGGAAACATGGAAGCAAGCTTAGAAATTACCACGGACTATATCGGAGAACTTAGTAACCTCATCGAAATGCGTGCAGCGAGCGCAGACAAAAACTTAAAATGGATCGTATACATCCAAGGGGCTGAACACCTTGTAGATTTAAACAGTAATTTAGATCTCGCTGAAGCATGGATAAACATGGCTGAAAAACATGAGAAAAACGTCGTCGAATGGAACAAGCAATTCTACCCTCAAGAATATGTAAGTGGACATCTCTTATGGACAAAAGCCAGGTTATTTAACTTAAAAAACAAAAACTCAGTGGCACTTGAGTACGCAGAAGAAATGAAAAGCTCAGGACAAGCATTCTACTTAAAAGCAAATCAGGATGGTTATATAGACAACATCATTAAAACATGGAAAGCAGAAAAAGAATAATCAATATAAATTAACAACTTTAATGCTAGAAACGCCACCATCCTTAAGGTAAACTTGACATATATGCAGGCCTTTATTTTCTAAAACTAATTGGGTTTCAGAAGAAGAAAATAAGAACCTGCCTTGTAAGTCATAGACTTCGATATGATCGATATTCTTTTCTGACAATATCTCTACAACCCCATTATAAGATGGATTAGGAAATGCAATGAGCCTATTATCTTCTATAATCTCAGGACTAGAAGAAGTTCCATCAAGTCGTATGTTAGAATCAAAAAAATGGATGCCTCCCCTATTGCTTCCCACGGTAATATCTATAAATCCATTTCCATTAATATCGCCGCCAGTCACCGTCGTTTCAGCTCCTACTTGAAAAGGCAATATATCCAATTTCAATGTATCATACCTTCCGTATAAATCTGCTTGTATATTTCCGTACGACCTCATTATACCTGATTCTGTTCCAGTTATAAGAAGATAGTCTTCTTCTAACTTAATAAAGAAAGGCGAGGTAGAACCCACTGTTTCAGAGGGATCCCTTGTAAAGACAGCTCCTAAAACAGATGTATTTCCACCTACTTCTGGGTCAGGGTTAAATTGTGGATTACCTGCTTCTCCTATATTCTTGAAAAAATTAATGCCTCCTAAGACTCCATCTTGATTATTGGTGTTTCTCTCTCCTACCACCAAGTCTGTCAAACCATCTAAGTCAAGATCTATGACCTGGGGCTTAGCGTTCTGTCCTACACGGATGTCCTCATAATTATAGACAAAATCTGGATAACTAGGAATGGCCCCTTCTTCAGCAACATTCTCGAAATATATCAATCTTCCTAAGCGATCCCCTACAATCAAGTCTACATCTCCATCATTATCTAAATCTCCAAACTCTGGCGCATACCTTCCTGATTCTGAATTAATACCCGTCAACCCTAAGTAATCATCATCTACCAATCGGAAACGAAGTTTCTCGCCTTCAGTTTCATTAGAAAATAGGTATAACCTGCTATCGAATCCTCCCTCTACTTTCCTGAATCCATTAACCCCCACGATTAAGTCCAAGTCTCCATCTCCATCTATATCGTTATATGCCGGATCTGAAGCACTTCCTAAATTCAGTATATTGTCAACTATAAAAGAGGTCGTTCTCAATTCATACTGAACAGAATCTTGACCTACATTTTCGTACATCCATATATGATTCTCTAAATCGCCTCCATTGCTCGGATTGGGTGCAGCCAGCATATCGAGGTCTCCATCGCCGTCTAGATCTAACGTAAAGGCATTGATAAAAACATTGATATCAATGGGTGTATCGTAACTCGGAAAATTATCATCGAATCTAGTCATAAATGCCCCATTAACATCTCCTCCATTGTACAACATTACAATACCGTTAGAAGATAGATCTCCTATAAGCAAGTCTTGTACACCATTCTGATCTATATCTATTATGTTAATTGTAGACCCTGCGTGCCTGGGATTGTGAGTATCTCTGATGCGATCAGCACAAGCAGCAGGATTGCTACTTAGGACAATGGAAGAATTGAAATCATCTTCTACGAATTTTCCGAAACAACGGTCTTCGATATCCATAAGAAATGTATCGACACCTAAACCTTCCTCCACAGCATAGTTTCTATAATAATCTATTGTACTTCCTCCTACTTCGAAGGTAAGTACATCAGTATCGCCATCGCCATCCACATCTCCTATACCTGGAAAATCTACAAAACTGTTGTATACATTAACGAACAATCCATTGATGGGATACAATAGAATATCAAAATCTCCAAAATCAAAGGTTACCAATTCGTAACTCAGCGTATTCCCATCGTATCTACCTCTATATACTTCTATACCTGGAATACCCGGAATAGAAGGTGCTGTAAAAATGTCCATAATTCCATCTTGATTGAAATCGTGCATTTTAACCCACGAGTGCAAAGTAGAAGGAAAAACACCATTGTACTCAGGTGCATACCTGTAATTAAAATTCACTCCATCATCCTCCTTCACCAAACACAGAATATTGGATCCCGATCTGTCAAATATGAACAAATCCAGATTTCCATCTCTGTTGAAATCAACCTGGTTAAACTGAGGCGCAATAAGATTGCCTAAATCAGGAAAACCCACAATCTCATCATCTACAATAAGATCAGGAACAATGCGAGAAAACTCCTGCCCATAACTGGATAAAGTCATTATCATTAAAAATGCAAAGGGTATTATTTTTCTCATAAATCGAAGATCTACAATAAAAACGTAAAATAAAGTCTCTTATGATGAATCTATACAGAAAAACCATTCAGATGTATAATCTTCATCTAAATTAACATGTTACGAAAGACAACTGAGTGAATTATACGAGTTATCGTCTATTTTGTATTTATATGAAATATATTATGACTTGCAACACAATCCAACCATAAACACCGGCGAGCACGTCATCTAACATTACGGAAGCAGGATGATCTAGTTGATCTATTTTCCTTATCCCTAGAGGCTTCCATATGTCAAATATTCTAAAGAGAATCAATCCTATTACCAGATTCATCCAAGAAAATGGCACAAACAAGTAAACGATCCACTGCCCTATGGTTTCATCTAGTACTACTTTAGATGGATCATGTCCCCATTCTTCCTCTAGAATCCCACAGAAGTATATACCTAGCATTGTGAAGACAACAATTCCAGGAATTAAATAATATTCCATCGGAAAGCCACCATAAAAATGAAGCAGTGCATATACACCTGATCCGAATATAGCACCATATGTACCTGGAGCTCCTGGAATATACCCTAAGCCTAAAGAAGAGGACAATAATTTAGCAATTCCTTTCATAATTCATAGTCTGATAAAGTACAATGATAAGGATAATTCCTATTACCTATAGAGAAAGACACTTATCCCATTCAATGGCCAGAATTTCTTTCTAATCGATTATCTTAACCCTGGATTTTAAAAATTGAAAAACAACTATGCGCAACTCTACTCTTTCTTTCATACTCTTTATAATTATATCCACCACCGGATACGGACAAGATCACTTTCCTGAGAAGGGACAAGTGTGGCCAGAAGCTTCTGCAGATGCTGTTGGATTAAATACGGATTCCATAAACGCACTGGTTCAGTATGCCATGGATAATGAATATTCTGGTTCTAAAGACCTCAGAATAGCTATACTTGAAGGCTTCCGACGAGAACCGTTTCACAAGATATTAGGTCCAACTAAAAAGAGAGGAGGTCCAGCTGGAATGGTAATAAAAAACGGAAAAATGATCGCCTCCTGGGGCGAAATAGATCGAGTAGAGATGACATTTTCAGTCACGAAAAGTTATTTATCTACTGTAGCTGGCCTTGCTATCAATGAAGGACTCATTCACAATGTTCATGATAGAGCTGATAGTTATGTTTGGGATGGAACATTTGCCGGAGAGCACAACGCACAAGTAACATGGGATCACCTACTTACGCAGAGTTCTAATTGGTCAGGATCTCTTTTCGGCGTAAAAGACTGGGCGGATAGACCGCCGAGAGAAGGCCATCTGGATGATTGGAAATACAGAGAGTTAAGTACTCCTGGAACCGTCTATGAGTACAATGATGTAAGGGTTAATGTGCTGGCATATTCACTCCTACAGGTATGGAGAAAACCTCTGCCACAAGTCCTCAAAGAAAAAATCATGGACCCTATAGGTGCATCTACTACCTGGAGATGGTATGGCTACGACCATTCTAATGTCTGGATCGATGGCCTGCAAATGCAGTCAGTAAGTGGTGGTGGTCATTCTGGTGGTGGCATGTTTATCAATACGATGGACCAAGCACGATTCGGCTATTTATTCTTAAAAAATGGAAAATGGAACGGGAAGCAACTCTTACCAGAATCCTGGATTAAAGAAGCAACCACTTCTTCAACGCCATACGCTAGCTATGGATACATGTGGTGGCTAAACAAAGGAGAGCGCAGCGTAGAAAATGTTCCTGATCACTTATTCTATGGAGCTGGATTCGGTGGAAATTTCGTTTTTATCGATCAGGAAGCAGACTTGTTGGTTGTAACAAGATGGCTTGAACCAAGGAAGATGGGTCCATTTCTTCAAAAGTTATACCGAGCTCTTAATCCCTAGTTCTTGCCTTAATGATTAATATAAAATGAATATCAGATGGTTTATCATGATGCCCTGATTGACGATATAAAGCGTAGACTATTTCTAGAAAATCAACATCGCATACATACTTGCTTGAAACTCATAACGGATGAACAATTATGGCATGCACATAATGATCAAGTCAATAGTATAGGCAACCTGATCCTCCATTTATGTGGAAACATCAGACAATATATATGTTCCGGTATTTTTCAAGAAAAAGATATACGGAACAGAAATGAAGAGTTCTTGAAGAATCAGAACTATACAAGGTCTGAATTGCTTTCTTTATTAGATTCCACAATGAATCTAATAAATGATAAAATTGATCAGATCACACCGGCACATCTTCAGAACAACTATGAGGTTCAGGGCTTCCATGAAACTGGGGTCGGAATTCTCATTCACGTTACAGAACATTTTTCATATCATGTAGGCCAGATTACGACGCTCACTAAAATACTTACCGGAGCCGATACAGGATATTATGCTGGAATGGATTTAGATAAGAAAAGCAATTGATTCAAAACCGAGAAGGGATAATGTCTAAATTAGAATGCATAATTATGGGTTTATAAAAAAGAATAGGGAGTAGATAAATCTAACTCCCTGTTCAAAACTTAAACCAATGAGGGTGGTAATCAACACCCTTCATCACCATAAATATATAATTTAGTCCTATATATTGATACTATAAATCATTATTTAATTATTTTTTTTAGTACACTTTTACACTAATCGTCGCATGAAAAACACGTATTGCATTGATTGTCTCTCAAGATCGGAAGACGATATTAATCGAATATACCATGACAGTTTATATGGATTTCCTGTTTCAGATGACAATGAATTGTTCGGTAGATTGATTTTAGAAATCAATCAAGCTGGGCTTTCGTGGACAACGATTTTAAATAAAGCAATCAATTTCAAGCGCGCCTACGATGAATTTAATATTGAAAAAATCGCCGCGTACAATGAAACTAAAATTTCTGAATTGTTATCAGACGCAGGAATAATTAGAAACAAGCTCAAGGTCAATGCTGCTGTTCATAATGCACAAGTTATTGTAGAATTGAAGCAAGAATACGGATCCTTTAAAGATTGGCTCGATTACAACCATCCATTATCTAAGCCAGAATGGGTAAAACTTTTTAAAAAGACATTTAAGTTTACTGGAGGAGAAATTACTGGAGAATTCCTGATGAGTACGGGTTACCTAGAAGGTGCCCATGACCCTTTATGTCCTATTTATTCAATTGTAAAACAACTGAATCCTAAGTGGTCTACTAACCTATGATTGGCCTATAACTTATGAGTTCAAGTAAAGTTTCCTTCTATCGCTGAATAGGGACATTTCTGTGCAACTATATTTCACAAATATCTCTCCAGCAATTTTCTTGTCGCAATAACACCTTCTTCTGCGCCGAGTACTGAACCTTCGTATTCAATTCCGATATATCCAGAATATCCGGATGCTTTAACGATTTCGATCATTCTCTTGAAGTCGGTATTGGTTTCATTACCATCTGCATCGAAATCATGCGACTTGGCGCTGACCCCTTTAGCATAAGGCATCATCTCTTCTACGCCTACGTATCTATCATACTCATCGATGCATTCTCCATCCCACTGGCCGCCGCCTTTTCTTTTAACACAGAAATTTCCAAAATCTGGAAGGGTTCCACAATTATCCATGCCAACACCTTCAATAACTCTGGTTAACCACTTTCCGTCAGAACTGTAGCTTCCGTGATTTTCCACGATTACATTAATATTCTTACTCGCGCCATAGGTCGACAACTTGCCTAGCGCATCCGTAGCAGCTGCTCCTACTTCTTCTGCCGTGCCTACTCCAAATGCGTTGACCCGAATACTGTGACACCCAAGGTAAGCTGCTGCATCTACCCACTTTTTATGGTTCTCTACAGATTCGTTTCTTCTGTCTACATCAGGATCTCCTAAGTCACCCTCATTATCTATCATGATGAGCAATTGTTCTACCCCCGCATCTGCTGCGGCCTTATTCATCTTGTCCAAGTAATCGTGGTCTTCTGCTTTATCATGAAAGAACTGATTCACATATTCTATTCCCGTTGCTCCTATTTCTGCAGCCTTACCCGCAAACTCTAGATTATCTAATTCGCCCCCTTTGAGTTCTTTGTTAAAAGACCACTGCGCAAGGGATATTTTAAATTTAGATTCAGGTACAATAGTATCGTTTTTATCTGCAACAACGTCCGTCACAACATCCGCCTTGACATCTTTACAGTTATTTAATGATAAAAGAAATAACCCAAGTAAAAATATATTCTTAACCATTCTGAAATTTATAAAATTAATAATTTTTATTTCCAAAGTTTAAATAATGAAACTCCGCATATGAAAGATACAGTAAAACCTATAACTGCATACAATTCATCTCCATAAAGTAGGAAACCTGTTGAAAATAATAGTGCATAAACCATGACAGAACCTAAAAACATCATTAAGATTTCGGTCGCTAAAGAAGTCTTCTCTAAACTACCCAGGCCAAGTTCACTAGAAATTGGTTTCCATCCTAGATTGTGTGGCCTGATCAACTTATAAAAATCATTTAGAACCTTTCTATCGGTGGGTGCCGTGAGAAAGGTAACAACAATCCATACCATAGTTGTAATGCCTACTCCCCACAATATTTTTTCATAATCAGCCATTCCATCTCCTACATAAAACTGAAAAAAACAAGCTAATAGAAAAGAAACTATCATGGCAGAAAGCTCGCTATATGCATTGATCCTCCACCAGAACCAACGAAGAATAAATAACAGCCCTGTCCCACCACCTTTGTGCAATAGAATACTAAAGGTCTCTAGAGCACGCTCGAGCCCTAGTGCCATTATACCAGCAACAACCATAAGTAGCAGTGTCGATATTCTACCTATTTTTACTTTCTGTGCTTCTGTTGCTTCTCTATTTAAAAATCGGGAATAAAAATCATGTACTACATATGAAGAACCCCAGTTCAAGTGTGTACTTAACGTGGACATGAGTGCTGCGAGGAGTGAAGCAATGACTAAACCTACTAGACCTTTAGGTAGAATGGACAACATCGCTGGGAATGCTAAATCATCTGCCAGCACATTATCTGAAATACTGGGAAAAGCTTCCTGAATGTCTACCAGCGTAGGAAATACAATCAATGAGGCCAGTGCGATTAATATCCACGGCCAAGGCCTTAAAGCATAGTGCGCTAAGTTAAAAAACAAGGTGGCTTTAATCGCTCCTTTCTCTTCTTTAGCTGAGAGCATGCGCTGAGCTATATATCCCCCTCCTCCAG
>CAZFJO010000081.1:0-2742 GCA_964518915.1 uncultured Saprospiraceae bacterium | reverse complement strand
CCTTTCTCTTCTTTAGCTGAGAGCATGCGCTGAGCTATATATCCCCCTCCTCCAGGTTCTGCTCCAGGATACCACACACTCCACCACTGAACAGCAAGCGGAACAATTAACAGAGGTATCACAACCTCCTTATTGCTTAAATCAGGTAAGATATCAATCTTTCCACTTACATTAGGATGTGATAGCATTTCTGATAATCCACCTATTTCTGGGAGATTAACAATGTAGATACACGCTATTATCATCCCTACCATACTTAATATAAATTGAAAAAAGTCGGTAAGTATGACCCCTTTCAACCCTCCCAATAATGAGTAGCCCACAGTTATAGAGCCAACAATCAATACTGTTTTATAAGGCGCCCAGCCCATCATAATACTGGCCAGTTTTATACCAGCAAGCATTACTGTAGCCATAACTATGCAATTAAAAATAACGCCTAGATACACGGCTCGGAATCCTCTTAGAAAGGATGCTTCTACCCCACTATACCTGAGTTCATAAAACTCTAAGTCAGTCACTATTCCTGATCTACGCCATAATTTAGCATAAATAAAAACCGTAGCCATACCAGTCAGCAAGAATGCCCACCAGGTCCAGTTTCCAGAAACACCATTCCTTCTTACAATATCTGTCACCAGGTTAGGCGTATCTGCAGAAAAGGTAGTTGCTACCATAGATACTCCCAGCAACCACCAAGGCATATTCCTGCCTGACAAGAAAAAATCCTTGGTGCTTTTTCCAGCAGACTTGGAGGCATAAGCTCCGATGACTAGCGTAGCTATAAAAAATGAAATTATAATAAGCCAATCAACCGTAGAAATATCCATAATTAAATTTTAAGACAGGTTTTCATAATACTTAATCCAATTACCTCACTACAGTAATATCACCTGTAATATACTCAGAACTGCCATCTAAGTATCTCAATTGAACAATAAATGTATACACCCCATCAGCTACTTTATTCCCAGAAAATTTTCCATCCCAACCTAAGGAAAGATCATTAGGAATAATATTCTGAGAAGCATGTACGATTCCGCCGAATCTATCATATATATTAAACACTTCGATTTCTTCTACACTCGCTCCGTGGGATGATATAAAGAAAACATCGTTGATTCCATCTTCATTAGGACTAAAAATACTGGGTATAAAAACGAGTCTACTTCTATCCACTTCGACGCGAAATGAAGTACTAAACCGACAGCCCATTTCACTCTCTACTTCTAAAAATACATCAACGTCATTGAATGGGAAAGCAAAAGTTTCCGGGCAATTTATACAATCAACAATCTCCTCTGGCATCCAATTATAGGAAACAATAGGATAATTGGCCTCAGAGAAAAGGTCTACTTGATCACCCAACAATATGGATATATCGCTAGGTACAGTAACCGTTAACTCTTCTGGGTTTTCTAATTCTATCTCAAATGTTTCATTGCAACCATATTGATCGATGATTTTGATGGAATAAATTCCAGCAGATAAGTCTTGAACAAAACGGTCTGAAGCAACATCATTGATCTCTACAATAAATACTCCATAGCCACCATCTATGGTCTGGATTTCTAATACCCCATCCATATAACCATAACAAGAAGGGTCCGATTCTGCAATTTCCGCAGTAATAGGTACTGCTGGCAATACATCCAATGTCAAGGTTACAATGCTGTCACAATTGAGTATGGACGTAAAGGTATCTATATATACTCCAGGTTCCGATAACATAGATTCTCCGAATATAAAAGGCACGTCCTCACAGGTCGTCCCTCTAACTTCTATGAACCGGGGAACGACCTCAATCGTAACTAAATCTGAAATAATCCTACAACGTTCATTGAGGAGATTGTCTCTATCGGATGCTGATAAATACCTATACCGATAGCGCCCAGCCGTAAACAAGTCATGAATAAAAAAATCATCTCCTTGATTTTCTACATCTAACCACGGACCATTGCCTATACTGCGCTGCCATTGGATGGCGAATTCACCTGTTCCGTCCGTATCTAGAATAGCACTTACCGTTATGGGTTCGCTATCCTCACACAACCTTATGGTTCTTTCTGTATCTACAGATATTTCAGCAGATGGGCCACAAGGAAGAAAAGCAATATTGTCTAGTGCCAAGTCATTTCCTATCCCTCCTGGGGCATTGTTCTGTAAGGTCAATATAGCTGTGGATTGTCCTGGTTCTGTAGTATACGTAAATCCATATTTCTCCCACTCTCCGGTCTTCGGAATATTTCCGGTCGTGTAGAGTATCTCACCATCCAATAAAAAAGAAACATTGGGATCAGAATGATCAGCAGTGCCCGGAATAATCATATTAATGATGTCTGCAGAAAATTCATAAAGTGTTCCTCCGCATAGATTTTCTACCGTATCTCTGTAAAATTCTCCTGGATCAAAACTTGCATTGACAACCATCATATAGCCATCAGGGTCATCGCTATTATCGGTTATGCTTAACCAGGTCGAATACCCCCCTGGCCACGCTCCTGTATTATTGGTTATAAGGTAGTCTCCATCTGCAGGAGGTGTCTGTCTATTGTATACATAGCCTGCAGCTATTCCAGGATCTTCTTGCAATATATTATCAGCACCAGAACCAAAATCTCCTTCTGTAAATATATTATCACCCAGATTTCCACCACACACTTGCCCGCTTAAGGATAGCTGTGTAAATATGAAAATTAAGACGACATATTTCAACATAAAAATATAGCAATTTTTATCCTA
>CAZFJO010000080.1:9684-13600 GCA_964518915.1 uncultured Saprospiraceae bacterium | reverse complement strand
GACAATTCTCACCTTGTCCAGCACATCACAAAAAATCCAGTTGTTCAATTCTCAACACAATAATTCCAGATATTCAATTCTCATTTTATCCAGTGTGATTCAATTCTCATTTCAAGCCATTCAGTGCTATAGTTTCATTCGCAATGAGTGGAATGTGTTTTTTCTCATTATTCACTCTTATGACGGGCTTCCTGCTTCACGTCACATATTAAATATGTAAAATAGGCGTCATATGAATATTTCCGTATAGTCAATCGAAAATTCCAAAACACTGGCTTATTTAATATACTGATTAAAAAGGCTTTACACACCTACCTGTTTCAGACGATCTTTATAAATGCATCCATGATAACCTCTATTCTGAAGAAAATGATGCTTTATATAACTATATATGATTGTTCTATGCTCAGAAAACGTCAGAAAACATAAATCACACCTAGGGATGGATTGCTTTTCTATAAACAAGAAAGGAGAAAACCACATGAGTGATTTTCTCCTTAACTTAATCCAGCCTTACATTTTCCTTTCGCTTTACAAGTTTTCAAAATAGAGCGTTCTTCTACCTTTTCTTACCTGCTCCCGCTTCAATGAAAAACATATTCAGTTTTTACTGGTCAATTCTCAATTTGTCCAGTTCATTCACAAAAAAAATTCCAGTTGTTCAATTCTCAACACAATAATTCCAGTTGTTCAATTCTCATCTTAACCCATTCAGTGCTATAGTTTCATTCGCAATGAGTGGAAAGTGTTTTTCTCATTATTCACTCTTATGACGGACTTCCTGTTTCTCGTCACTTGCTAAATATGTAAGATTCCCGTCATATCGGCCTATCCAGTCTGGTGGGTAAAAATGAAATGATAGACAGAATAACATTATGCTATAGGCTACTCTTCTATAATCATTCAGACAGATTTTATTCAAGTGTGCGTTGTATTTTACGCTCGTCCAAAATGAATCTGAAGTCTGATAATTGGTAAAACAAGAAAGAGAAAACCACATGCATGGCTTTCTCCGAAAATAATCAATCCTTACACCAGCAACAGGCTTTACATGTTTCCGAAATAGATAGTGAAGCTAGCTTTTATGAAACCCGCAATTACTTTCAGAAAACGACCACCTTATTGAGGGCAAGTCTCGATACCAATAAATAGATAGTTTCATTTTTAATTCACACTAAGTACACAGTGTCAATTCTTATGGATAGATATACTACTTCTCTTGATTCCCTATTATGACGGTTTATGGCATAGGAGTCACGCTCTAAACATGTAAGATATCCGTCATAATAACATGTATCTCTCCACACAGAGAAACAACATTTTATGACAACTGAAGGGCATTCAATTGCTTAATAAAAGTAAGCATAATAATGGAATGAATTGTTCTATCCTTTAGGATAGACGTCCTGCCACTGCAGAACACCTCCTAGGAGGTTTCTGACCTTGGTGAAACCGAGCTGCATCATAGCTTGCTTAGCATTTCCGCTACGCGCTCCTGATCTACAATGTACAACTATCTCTTTTTCCTTATGATCTTCTAGATTTGGAAGTGCAGCCATTAAATTACCTAGAGGAATAAGTTTTGCGCCTAGGTTAAATTCTTGGTACTCGTAATCTTCTCGTACATCGATGAATAAGAAGTCGTCGCCCCTATCCATCTTTTCTTTTAATTCTTGTACGGTTATGTCTTGCATGATACTGATTTATATTATGTACTGGTAGCAACAACCCAATGGTTAAAATGATTCTTTAGATCGACACTAATTACAATTAGGTGGTCGCTCTGACGATACTTTAACCTTGAATTTAGTTCCACGTTCAATAACCCTTCCTGGGTCAAAGAACGGTTCTTGTTCAACAATGATAGCACTGTCATCGCCGGCTAATGAAGCTGGTTCTATTTCTCCGAGGTTAAACTTTGTATTTTTCAAGAAAAACCTAGCCTTGCCTACTGTCATACAACGCACATCAACAATGGCTGCTGCTCCTCCACTCTGTTCACTCAGTACGAAATCAAGGGTTCCTCCTTTTTCAATCTCTACGTCGTTGCGTTCTATATCGCGGTTAGCTACGATCTTTCCTTTATACCATACCTCTAGAATGTGATTGGGTTCTCCTGAATCATACTTAAACTCCTTGATATTCGCATTGATATTTAGGTGCTGAAGTTCTTTTCTCTTCTGTTCGAAATCTCGGCCATACAAGGTAGGAAGGTCTGATAACTTCATTCGATCGGCATTGTACTTCGTAATGGTCACATAGATTTTTCTATTCTCCTTAACCTTAGAACCACCTTTAGGGTTCTGATCGCGGATTTCGCCACCTGGCGTACCGACAATATGCACAGAATCAGTAACGACAATTTGGAAGGTTTTATCCTCCGCATTCTTAGAAGCTTCATCTAGCTGGACATCTATATAGTCTGGCATCTCTAATTCCTGACCATGGTTGGTATAAAACCTCAACCACAATAAGGTTAACATCATCACTCCTACAATAAATAGGAATATGTATAGCAACTGAAATAAAAATTGTTTCCTAGTCAAAACAGAAAATTTTAATTGTGTTTCTCATTTTAATTGGATCGACTCTAAAACGGAAGATCTTATCGCAAAAGTACAAATTATCACACATGATGCTTTTTTATTATATAATTCGTTGTGATTTTTCTACCATTCGCCGTACCATTACGAGTTAATGGCCGCTTCATTATGAATAAAGAAATCCTCAGACTGGCAATTCCTAATATCCTATCTAACATTTCTATTCCCTTAATTTCTTCCGTAGACACCATTCTTATGGGCCGATTATCTGTCGTCCATTTAGGTGCTGTAGGCCTAGGAAGCATGATCTTTAACTTTATTTACTGGAATTTCGGATTCTTGAGAATGGGGACGACAGGGATAACCGCGCAAGCGTATGGCAATGAAGATAGAGAAGCCATGATCCTTTCATTGACACGCAGTGTACTTCTAGCCCTTGTAATCGCATTTATTCTTCTTATTCTCCGGGAACCCTTGTATCATTTGGCTGCTTATGCCATGAGTGTTTCACCTGACCAGAATGGAATGGTCACTACTTACTTTTATATCCGATTATGGGCAGCGCCTGCTACGCTATTATTGTATGGACTGATGGGATGGTTTTTCGGCATGCAGAATGCCTTGATACCCCTAGCTCTTACAATCTTAATCAATATCTCTAATATTGTGCTCAGTTATGTGCTTGTCTACCAACTAAACTGGGAGATAGAAGGTGTAGCTTGGGGAACTGTCATCGCTCAGTATATAGGTGTGATAGCAGCATTCATCTTCCTTCTGGTTAGATACCGGTCGGACTTTAAGTATTATCAGCATAAAGCTATTCTACACATAGAAGGCCTGAAACATTTTTTTTCTATTAACAGAGACTTATTCATCAGAACGGTGGCTCTTACGTTCGCATTTGCTTTTTTTTATAGGGAATCTAGCCGGGCAGGTGCAGGCATTCTTGCCATCAATGTTGTTCTGCTTCAGTTCATCAATTGGATGTCTTATGGAGTTGACGGATTCGCATACGCGGCAGAGAGTATTGTAGGAAAATACAAAGGGAAGAAAGATTCTAAAAACTTGGACCTTTCCATACAACGTTCATTAATCTGGGGTGGCGTTTTAGCAATTGTATTTACCCTGGCTTTCTGGTTATTTGGCGATATACTGTTTACTGTATTCACCTCTGACTCCGAAGTTGCCACAGCCGCAAGGGCTTTCTTGCCATGGGTCATCGCTTTTCCCATTTTTTCCTTTTGGTGTTACATCTGGGACGGCATTTTCATCGGACTCACAGCATCTAGAGCCATGAGAAATACCATGTATGTAGCCCTTACAGTATATCTCATTATATATTTTAGCTTGTCTTCCTCCCTCGGAAATCATGC
>CAZFJO010000080.1:0-9584 GCA_964518915.1 uncultured Saprospiraceae bacterium | reverse complement strand
TGCGAAAGCAAAACATTTCATACTAATTAAGAATTAGAAATTAGAAATTTTTAATTCCAGTGATTCTAAGCTCGGGCTTAAATAAAAGTAACTTAATTAACATGTGGGTGGACTTCCTTTAGGAGCGAGGCAGTGCGAGGGCAGGATCTCTTCTAAATTAGGAATGGAAAATTAGTAATTTTTAATTCCAGTGATTCTAGGCTCGGGCTTACATTCAAGTAAGTTCTAATTACCACGTGGGCAGACTTCCTTTAGGAGCGAGGCAGAGCGAGGGCAGGATCTCTTCTAAATTAGGAATTAGAAATTAGAAATTTTTAATTCCTCTGATTCTTGGCTCGGGCTTACATTCAAGTAACTTAAATTAAAACGTGGGCAGGCTTCCTTTAGGATTGAGGCAGAGCGAGAGCAAAAAAAGCATCCTAATTTGGAATTAGAAATTCTTAATTCCTCCGATTCTTGGCTCAGGCTTACATTCAAGTAAGTTCTAATTACCACGTGGGCAGGCTTCCTTTAGGATTGAGGCAGAGCGAGAGCAAAACATTTCATACTAATTAAGAATTAGAAATTTGGAATTTTTAATTCCAGTGATTCTAGGCTCGGGCTTAAATAAAAGTAATTTAATTAACACGTGGGTGGACTTCCTTTAGGATCGAGGCAGAGCGTAAGCAGGATCTCTTCTAAATTAGGAATTAGAAATTCTTGTGCTCCTTTTCTTAATAAGAATTCTTGTGCCTTCTAGCCTTAATTGAACAATGACTACCTCATTCCCAACTATCTATAAGAATAGCCTACCGTAATACCCATCCATCTTCCTGGCATTGGGACCAGGTTCGTTTCTGTGAATGCAGCATCGAATAGGTTACTAGCAAATACACTTACCTGCATACTTTTTCCATAATATCCTACACGGGCATCAACCACACTGTAATTGTCTAGGTTGAGCCTATCTACATATCTTAAGTACACAGAAGACTTGATGTAATCGGAAAAACTCATTTGCGCTCCAGCGACCACATGATTGCTTACAAGATCAAGTGCATAACGACTGATGATGGCATCTACATTATTCTCACCCTCGAGGCGGGTAAAATTAGCTGTTAAGCGCAGTCTATGATTGATCGTAAAATTACTATTAAGCTCTACACCTGTCACATTTACCTCACCTATATTACTAGGAAACCACTTCTCGTCTTCTGTCTCTTTACTCCAGTCGATCAGATTGGTGCTGTTTCTTCTGAAACCAGAAATCTGGACATCTACGTTTCTATTTTTATACTTCACCCCTATTTCTGTCGTAAGTGCAGTTTCTGGCTCTAGTTCTGGATTTCCGAGATTGGCTCTATCCTCATAGAATAAATCTGTATACGTAGGTACCCTCCACGTAGACCCTATGTTCCCATATACCTTAATATCATCATTGATCGCATATCCTAGATCAAGGCCAGGAAAAACCCGAGCTCCGAAATCTGTATAACTATACGCTGCAAAACCAGGCGTTATATCTAATTGTCCTTCTAGCAAACTGAAGCGTTGTTCCATATTGAACCCCAGGGTCGTCCGAGTACGCTCACCCAGATTGTTAGAGGCAAGATCATCGAATCTAAACTCAAGCCCAACGCCCAGGACCCCTAGTCGATTTATATAACTTCCATTAAGTTCAGCGCCATAGGTGTTACCGATGTGAAAGTTCCTAAAGATCGACGGATTACTTCGGACGAAATGATACTCATCTTGATTTCTCCTCCAGTATACAGATGGGGTGATTTTAAAATCTCCACGATTTATCTGGTATTGTGCCGATACGATGCTTGTCCCTATCTCTTCATACTGGTCCACGAAATCTGGACTTGCATAGAATCCATTGGCTCCGAAGGTCCTTCCAGTATAAGCAGCATTGAGTAATATTTTATCCTTCCCTACAGCTATGTCAGATTGATAGAATAGATTATCAAGTGTATAGTCTGTATTGTATCTATATCCCTCAGAGAAGGTTTTAGAAAATCCGATGGAATGGTTCGCTCTTTCACCAGGTAAGGTAGCATTAGCAGAAATTCTACCCGACGCATTCTGAGAATACTGGGCAGATAAGTGCATGGATCTTTCTTCTCCTTTTCTAGTTACTATATTTATCGCTCCTGCAAATGCATTCTGTCCGTATCTCCTAGCAGCAGGACCCTTAAGCACTTCTATTCTTTCTATCTGTTCTAAATCCACCGGAAGATTCATAGTGTGGTGACCTGTCTGTGGGTCAGACATATTGACCCCATTAATCATAACCAATACTTGATCAAATGTTCCCCCGCGCAGACTAATATCTGCCTGTATACCATGGATACCTCTTCTTCTTATATCTACTCCAGCTACATATTGCAATAACTCAGCAACCGACTGGACAGGTGCCGTTTCAATGGCACTTCTATCAATGATATTAATCGTCCTGCTGGATTCAGCGTACCCTATTTCTAGTCGCTTATCTTGGATTAAAACCTGTTCCACTTCTACTTGAAGGCTATCATTCTGAGCATGGATACTCAAGGCCATAACGGTTATAAGAAAAATGTATAATTTTTGCATGCGTCGATTGTTATCAAGCCGCAAAACTAGTGAGTAATCTCAATTATTAAAACATTATTACACCTAATTACCCGTCTTCACTGTCACCTCAAGGACCATTTTTCGAGATCAGTTAAAATCCATTAATTCCTTAAAAACAATCAGTTATATATCTAACATCTACTAAATCAATGGATACCTATGGATAATAAGCCTACTATATAATGTGAGTCCATCCATAGCGCAAGCCCCTCGTTTATGCGCTTGCTAGGCATAATACTAATATGTTTTCCCTACATATATGGTCATTATGCAAGCGACAAGGGTAATTCTGTCAATCGGGTGCCAGTCAATCTCTTCACTGCATTGCCGATTGCAGCCGCAATCGGTCCGAGTGGAGGCTCCCCTACCGGTCCAGCGAAGTCAACTCCTTCTATCAGAACCGTATCTATCTCCCGAGGAGAATGCTTCATCATAGCCATCTTATATGAACCATAATTCACTGGATATAACTTATTGTCTCGCAAGTCCATCTTCTCATGCATAGAGGCACTGATGCCCATGATGACACATCCTTCTACTTGCGCTCGCACCTGATCTGGATTTACGGCAATGCCACAATCGAAAGCGACCGTAACCTTATGCACCCGGATCTCACCATCCACAATAGAAACCTCTGCTACATGGGCACATGGGGACCCTGCATCCACACTTGCTGCGAATCCCATTGCTCGATCACCCTGGGCTTGATCTTGGTATCCAGCCTTTTCTGCACATGCAGAAATCACATTCTTCAGTCGGATTCCTTCTTCATCATTAGGAATATAATCTAGCCTAAATTGAATCGGATCTTTTCCCGCCTTCATTGCCAATTCATCCATCATACTCTCTATGGCAAATGTATTGGCCAATAAGCCTAAACTACGCCAGAAGCTGGTCGCAAAAGGTAGACTCGTATGATAAGTCACCGCTCGGTGATGTGGGATGTTGCGGTACATAATCGAGCCCCCTCTTATGGCACCTATATCTGCGCCCACCACAGACCCTGCTATACTAGGCACCAAGGGAGAATTAAACATTACATCTCCAGAACTGAAATTATGCTCTATAGCAAGTAACTCTCCAGAAGGAGAAATCTTACCTCTCATCACATGATGGGTCGGCGGACGGAAAGTATCGTTCTGAAATTCTTGCTTCCTATCGAAAAAACATTTTACTGGTCTACCGCAGGCCTTAGACATCTTAGCTGCCTGGATGGCATTAGGGGTATGCAATCTCCTCCCGAATCCTCCACCTAGAAAGGTGGGAATGATATTCACATCATTGCTACTTATGCCTAGTGCCTTAGCAACAGATTTTTGCGTAAGCGCAACAACCTGCGTAGACATCTTAACAGTAACTTTTCCATCCTTATATGATGCTACTGCACCATTGGGTTCCATCTGCGCATGGGCCCCGATCGGACTTCTGAATTCAAGTTCCATAACTTCTCCTTCTTCATCCACGTCGGCAACCGCCTTGCCTTCTTTCTGTATGACCGTCTTATCCCCATTGCCTACCGTTATCATTTCTTCCACTTCTGCTAAACTCCAGGATCGATTCGGTTCGTAATCAAACTTGATTTTCTTCCTTGCATTGTTAGCTTCAACATACGAGTTAGCAATTACGCCTATGAAATCTTTCTCTTGTACAACCTGGATCACTCCAGGCATATTTTCTGCCGCCGAAACATCGAAGTTTTTCATCTCACTATCCACCAGTCTCGGTCTTACCACTGAAGCATAAAGCATGTTTTCCATTGTAGCATCTATGCCGAATATAGGATTCCCTACTACTTTATCCTCGAGATCCACCCTAGCATATCCTTTTCCGATAATCTTAAATTCAGAATGATCTTTAAGCTTAGGTGCATCTGGGAAATCCCACTCTTCTACCCCATCCACAATTTCACCATAGGTGAGACTTAGGTTTCCAGATGTAGCCTTGCCGTCTGTCATCTCAATCTGAGTTACATCTACCTTCATCTTCTCAGCTGCTTTAAGCTTAAGCATCTCACGCGTTGTTGCCGCCATCTCCCGCAGTGGTTTCCATAGACTCGGAATGGACATACTTCCTCCTGTACTGAATTGATCAATATTCCCTGAATCCGTCTGTGCATGCACAACCTTCAACATACTCATCGGCACTTCCAGTTCTTCTGCTACGAGTTGAGCAAGAGAAGTAAATGTGCCCTGGCCCATTTCTACTTTCGAACTATGCAGAATGACCTGGTTGTCGGACTTAACTTGAATCCATATATCTGGTTTGGTACTGCCGATATAAGGCAGAATCAATTTCTCTCCGGTAACATACAATTTTCTACGCCACGCATGTCGAGTAAGGAAGGCTCCTCCTACCATCAATCCGACACCTATACCCGAGTACTTAAGAAATTTTCTTCTCTTTACTCCCTTCTTACGATTCTCTTTTTTCTGAGCCATAACAGATTATTGCGGTTCTTAAATGGTTGATTTGACTTGAATCTCTGAAGCCTTATGGATGGCTTTCCGGATACGATAATAGGTGCCGCAACGACAGACATTGATTATGTTTTTATCAATGTCATCGTCAGTCGGGTTAGGGTTCTTATTTAACAATGCTGCTGTAGACATCATAAACCCTGGCTGACAATATCCACACTGAGGCACAATCTCTTCCTTCCATGCCTGCACAACTGGATGGTTCGCAGCAGCCAGGCCTTCTATCGTCGTTATCTCTTTTCCTTCTGCTTTCTTAACTGGGTAAGAGCAAGAACGAACTGCCTTTCCATCTACATGTATCGTGCATGCTCCACATGATGCTTTCCCACAACCGAACTTGGTCCCCTTCAAGTCTAGTTCATCTCGGATTGTCCATAAGAGAGGTGCGTTTCCATCTGCTATTTCAATCGATCTATTTTCTCCATTTATATTGAATGAAATCTTCATTGTTTCCATTTATTTCGTTGTATATCTTATTCTGCAGGTATGATGGCGCCTGCTTCAATCCATGCTTTCACTGCTTCTATAAATTCATCTTTAGGAACAGGAGGTATCTCTCTAGATACTCCTTCTGCATCTACCCCTGGATTCCATGCCCATAGAACGAGGGCATCTTCTGTTAAGTGTCTTAAAATGTCCTTATGCGATCTTCCTCCGTTCTGCTTAGGGTCCATCATCTGTCTTGCTATTTCTACCCGTGTCTTTCCTTCCCAGGCCATCGATCGAGGGGCAAGTCCCCAGTGTGGCGCACCTGGCACCCCAGAGTAATCGTTGTTCTCATCTTGGTGACACGTATTACAAGTATACCCTTCTAGACCATGTCCATCTTCTCCCCTTGCCACATCGAAATAATGGAGGTGACTGTCCTCACCTTGCCTAGGGGCATCTCCCGAAGGGTGACAGTTGACACAACGCTTGTGTGTAAGCACTTGCATTACTTTAGAGAATGGGTCATCGTCGACTTGCTCTGGTCCTTCATTATCAATACCAGAAAAATCTGCCTTGCTTGCTAACCCTATTGACAATACGCCAGCAATAATCAAGAAGGTGAGAGGGATGATTTTCAATTTACTCATAGTGCCAGCGGTCTTTCAACTTTTAGAAATTAATTTTAATCCGTATAATAAGAGTGGTTGAGAAAAATGAGTTGGCAAATGAAAACTGGTTAGCCATCCATACTCACTTAAGTAGTCCAGAAGCCGCATTGCCAATTAGCTATTGAATTCACAACCCAATTAGCAATCTAGTGAAAAACATCTTACTTTTATAAAGACACTCTAGTAAAATGATGATTCAAAAAATAATAGTTACTGTAATCGGTGTGTTGATTTCGATTCAGATGATCGGTCAAGATTTAAATATATTCACTCCTCTTATGGATAAAGTCTGGCATGCAGAAGGTAAATGGGGCGATGGATCTTCTTTCAAGCAAGAAACCGTTTTCTCCTACGACCTAAGCCAGAAAATTGTAATCGCCAGATCTAAAGGCTTCATCGATCAAGCTCAGACCCAATATGGAAATAGAAACCATGGAATCCGTAAAGTAAATCCTGAAACAGGGAAGATTGAATTCTGGGAATTCGATGTATTCGGAGGAGTTACCCAAGGAGAAGTTACCTATTCTGGAAAAGACATCATCTATACCTATACCTACGGCGATTCTATCGTCACTGATTATTGGAAATACGAAAACGATTCTACCTATACGTATACGGTAGGCAGCTACTCTAATGGAATATGGAAACAGAAATACTTAGAAACGAAATTTACTGCAAGAACTGAATAACATAAGAACTGGGCACTGAATATCAGTTCTAATACATGAAATGTACTTCATGACTCATTAAAAACCACTCATTTCATCCTCCTCTTTTTCTTTACGGTTTTACCAACCTCTGCTCAAAGCATAGCCTTTAAGTTTTTTTTTCATACTTTTATGTTAATCATTCCTATGGGTATTTTAATCATTTAAAAGACATTGCTATCAGTGGCCTTTTAAACTTCATTGAATCTAATACGAAGAGAATGAAAAAATTGTCCCCATCCTTAGTCCTTATCCTTACCTTAATTCTTTATTGCTATATAGGAGTAAATGCCCAGATTAATACGCCTGTTATTCTTGATGTTACAGAAGATGATCGAGTAGCGACTATCAACTGGAATTCTAAAGTTTACTCTCTGCAAGCTCGCTACGACAAAGACAAACAAGAAGGAGTATACAGCTACTTACTGGAGTGGGGACCTGAAGACGAAGGATTTATTTACTCTTCGATAACACCCTATAGAGCAGCCATGGTTCAACCACTTGTACCAGGTGTAAAATATGTAGCTCGGGTTTATAATCTAGATGAAGAAGGAAGAAAATCCGACCCATCTAATGTGATTGAATTCCAACACAATTCTGAGCGTGTAGATGAAATGAGGAATCGATTGAATGGGTTTTTCGACGACATGAATTATCCGATGGGTGCATTTCCAGAAAAAGATTGGAACCAGTCTTATTCTGGTTGTATGAAAATAGGGACTGTCAGTCAGCATATCAACAATCAATTCCACGGTCACAATGTACAATCGTCAGGAGCATGTGATAGAGGAATCGCCTGTTCTAGAGTCAGGCATTTATTTGATTATACAGATCGGACAGGTACCATAGAATTCGATTTAGATGGTTCTCAGAGAAACAGACAGTTCTGGTATTTAGACGTTATTCCAGCAGATAAGAAGCGAGATTTAACAGGTCACATTCAACTAGGAGAACACGATCACGACGCGGAAGATCCTCCGTACTTACTCAGAATAATTGAAAAAGGTTCTAGGGTGAGTGTGCAACAATTTGATGCGGAAGGGCATCTTCATGAACTTGACAATATATATGAAAATGAAGCCTGCGGTGAGCACCTTGAATTCTGTGACGAAGAAAACCTAAGTCCACTTATTAATGTCCGAAGAAGATGGCGGATAGAACTTTCTAAGGATCACTTAAAAATATTCATCAATGAAAAACCCGTTATTGACGCCAATTTAAGAACTGAGTACACTCCTGATGGATTGCCCTTTGAAGTGGCGCAATTAAATTGGTTGACTTTTTCCTACAATACACCCAAAGAGAATTTTCTAGTATCTATGATTCACTGGGATAATTTTGGATTTGACGCGCCGGAAGGATACACACAATCGGAGGTAGTACACAATTATACAGATGGAATACTCGGTACTGAAACCCCTAGAAGAGGAAATGAATTTAGCGTAGGAATGTACTCAACGCCTACAGAGGCTGGTATTTCTACAATAAGGATTCCAGATAACTTAAAAGATCTAAACGGCAATAATCCTGTGCTAACAGAACTTATGTTTACGATACAAGGATCAGACTATGAATGGACAGATCAAGACAGAATCATGGTTAACGGACATGAATACAATTTTCCAGAGCCTAGCTCTACCATTCCTGGTTTCGCACCCATTGATTTAACCAAGTCTTCTACTCCTTACTCTGCACTTATAGAACTTGACCCTGAGCATTTAGTTGTCGGAGAAAATCAAGTAGAATTTTACTTAAACGAACCTAGACTCCTCAACATTCATATAGAGTGTACATATCCTATAGAAAGCGCTCCAGCGTATACCCCACCTTCTGAAGCTTATCAAGACCACATCATGAAGTTGATGGATTTTCGTACCATAGCGAATACAATGGGACCGGGTATAGAGTTCGAGGAAATCAATGGAGAAAGACTAGGAGGTGAAGAATTTCGAGGAGAACGAAACCCCACAGAAGACATAAAGTACTGGTCAGTCAAGCAGACTCCAGTTTCAGGAATATTGTCTATGAAAGTACGAGGGAACTCAGAAGGACAACTAGCAGCAACCGGAAAAGCCAGTGGAATCACTCACTATGAAATTCTTATTGACAATCAAGTTGCACATACGGTA
This sequence comes from uncultured Saprospiraceae bacterium, assembly GCA_964518915.1. GTDB lineage: Bacteria > Bacteroidota > Bacteroidia > Chitinophagales > Saprospiraceae > JABDLO01. The sequence continues at coordinate 579 of CAZFJO010000080.1, read as the reverse complement.
AGAACGGATATAGATTCTCCGGTAGCTTACTTCGAAGACATAGCTGAACTTAATACCGAAAACTTCTCAAACGGAATCCATCAGCTTTCTGTTCAAGCATATGATATCAATGGAAACATATCTACTTACGATGCATTCGAAGGAGGAATGAATCCAGGTGATTATAGACCTGTCATCATTGATATTCAGAACACAACCACAAGTACCGACGATGTATATGATATATTAGACGTTACCATTTTTCCTAATCCTACGACTGGCAATTTCACCATCATAGGGAATCTATCTAACTATAAAGTAAACATTTATGACGTAAATGGTAGACTGGTTAGAACATTAAAAGAACAAGGAAATTCATCTAAGATAGAGTTAAACGATGTCGGTGCTGGCCTTTACTTCGCCCATATCCACGATATGGACAAGCCGCATTCAACCATAAAAAAAATATTCTTGACTAAGTAGAAGATGTATTTTCTCGTTTGCACAAAAATTATGGTTCACTGACTGTGGATGTCTTTTCAATCAGTGATTAAACAATGGAACATTAAGGAAAAGGGTGAAGCCCAATTGAGAATTAAA
>CAZFJO010000079.1:7902-13619 GCA_964518915.1 uncultured Saprospiraceae bacterium | reverse complement strand
CGAGATACTGGGTATTCCATAACTGTTCCTGTGTAGATTCATTGATTAATCGATGATTGAGGACGCCTCTAGAAAACAAGATTAAATCTCGTGCACTGGATAGGAAACCTCCTCCAGCCCACTTGTAACTATTGTTTACAGAAATGGCAGGAAGAATTTCTTTATCAGAATTATGTTGATAATACGAGACCATAGATGCTACCTCAAGCCCAGAATGTTCAGGATAAGTATCCTTCATTCCCAGTTTATGAAATACATTATCTGCCATATACTTTCTAAATTCTGTCTTACTGGCTCCTTCTATAGCAGCTGAGAGTAAGTTCCAGCCATAGCTGCTATACTTGTATTGGCTTCCAGGCTTGAAAAGTAGGCTGTCGGCGCTGAATATCCCGACCCCTTCTTCTACACTATGGAAGTCTTTATTAAACATGAATTCTAGGCCTCTATAATGCCGGATTCCTCCTATATGACCCGCTAACTGTCTTACGGTAAGTGGATGTTTTTTCTCTGGAAAATATGGAACATATGCTTGTATGTTTTCATCGGGATCGATTTGTCCATTTTCTATAAGTATTCCTAGTGCCGCCGCTGTAAGCGTTTTAGATACGCTGCCTATTCTAAACAATGAAGATTCAGGATCAATTTTAATTTTTTTCTCCACGTCAGCATATCCATAGCCCTTAGAATATATGATGCTGTCTTTATGTGCAATCATTACAGCCATTCCTGGAAAATTACCCTTGTCGAATTGTTGAATACACAATTCATCCAGTATGGTTACATCCTCTTTCTCTAAAGAAACCTGACCGAAAATGGCCGATGTACAGATAAAAGAGAGAAGGAAAGAAATAAAAGTCTTCATGGTTAATAAGTTGTTACTCTTATAACTCAATCTATTGAATAATCATTCCTTAATGGCATTGTTTTAAGCTTTAGGTATCAGATAAAAGAAATGTGTTATCTCATAGATTATCTATTGCTCCTCATACGGTGAAAAAGAATCTATGTGATGTATGATTTCTGCACCTCGATCATCAGCAACTACACTTATGATATCGAATCGAATAGCCCACTCGTGCTGGATTGACTCCATATACCTTGTTGCAGCATCCATCATCAGCATCCTTTTTTTAGGAGATATCGCATCGGTGGGGTCCCCGTGATTGCGATGAGACCTGGTTTTAGTCTCTACGAATACTAAGATTTCCCCATCCATCGCAATCAGATCTATTTCTGCTCTTGAATACCTCCAGTTGGTTTCTAGAATTTTATATCCTTTTTCTAAAAGAAAATCGACAGCTATGGCTTCACCTTTTTTTCCTAATTCGTTATGCTTAGCCATAATACTTGTATAGTTTTTCTGTTAATTTAGGGAAGATATAAAGTCACCTGTATTTTATTGATATTTGAGCGACAGAATAATTTTGCTTTAAGCGCAATCAATTTTTAAATTATGATGCATATACGTATTTCCGAATTTCCTATCCAGCTTAAAGAAGCGCTTGATTCAGCTCGATCCACATCCATAAATATAGATGGAACAGAAATTCAGAATGTATATATATCTGGAATGGGTGGAAGTGGTATCGGAGGCCAATTCGTTCGTGAAGTCGCAAGAGATTCGTGCAGGGTCCCCATTACTATAGGAAAAGGATATAATATACCAGCTTGGGTAGGGAAGGGTACCCTTTTTATAGCATCCTCTTATAGTGGAAACACGGAAGAAACCATGGCTGCCCTAGAGAAAGCCTGTGTAACAGAATCGAAAATTGTTGTCATAAGTTCAGGAGGCAAGGCACTGGAGTTCGCAAGAAATAAAGGCTACGATTCAGTAGCACTGAAACCTGGGGCGTCATCCCCTAGGTCTTGTCTAGGATATTCAATCGTAGCACAGTTAGGCGTACTGTGTAAGATAGGGTTGATTTCTGAAATTACGCTGGATCGGGTCAAAGCATCAATTGATCTTCTTAAGTATGATCAAGACGATATCAAGAAGATCGCGCAGAATGTGGCAGAGAAATTGTACAAGCGCACTCCAGTAATATATGTTGAAGACCGCATGGAAGCCTCTGCCTTGAGACTACGACAGCAGATCAATGAAAATGCTAAGATGCTCTGCTGGCACAATGTCATTCCAGAGATGAATCACAATGAACTGGTAGGATGGAAATTTCCTCAAGAAAACATCGCAGTCGTTTTTCTCAGAAACAGAGATGATTCTAGAAGAAATGCTGTCAGAATGGACATCAACATCAACCATATCCAGAATCTAGCTGACCTTGTAATTGAATTGTACAGTAAGGGTAATTCTCACATTGAGAAAAGTTTTTATTTCATCCATCTGGGCGATTGGATCTCATGGTTTCTATCCGAGCTTAACGGCGTGGATGCAGTGGAGATAGAAGCGATAGACCACCTTAAATCTGAACTAGGTAAGCTATAAAACTTACCCTAGTTTTCTTCTCTACATCTCTTCTTTATTGAATAATGGAGCTATACAATAATGGCTTCTTCCTCCCGTATATTTTCTGATACGACCTTTAGGAAAATATGTATTGCTTCAGTGGTTATTTAATCGATAATATTCGCTTAGCGGGTCGGTAATTGTTTTTTTTATGTATTGCTGAATACGGCAAGCCATATCCACACGGATGGTTTCTTCTGTGTCTTAAAGGACTCTTACAATAAATAACTTTTATGAGAAAGATTAAGGTGGCATTTTTTTCTGATGTGTTGCGACGTGGATTCGATGGAGCTAACCGGACTATGTTTCACATTATCGATCGCATACCTCAGGATAGGTATGAGTTTTTCTTTATTTACGGAGATGGCGATGATGACTTTCAGGAAAATTCAGCATCCTTGCGTATTCCTAATATAGGTATCCCGTTTAACCGCAATTATAAGCTGGCCCTTCCTACGGTTGTTTCTGCTAAATTGAGAAGGAAGCTGGACCGTTTTAGACCAGATGTAATTCATATTGCAAGTCCATCTATCCTCGGGAATTTCGCGGTGGATTATGCAAGGCCTAGAGGCATTCCTACTATAGCTATTTACCATACACATTATATCTCTTATGTGCCTTACTACACTAGTAAGGTACCTATGATTACGTCGCTTGCGCAAAAATCTGTTATTTCTGGACAAAGGATATTTTATAATAAATGTGATACAGTTCTGGTACCTACGAATCATATGAAGGAAGAATTGATACGTTATGGTTTTCATGAAGAGCGGCTTAAGGTCTGGCCGCGTGGATTAGATCATAAATTGTTTTATCCTTCTCCTAAGCTAGGAGAGAATGGAAGTGGGGCATTTAAGATCCTGTTTGCAAGTAGGTTGGTCTGGGAGAAAAATCTAAAGACGCTTATTAATATATATAAGCGTATAATTTCTCTTCCTGATGAGATAGAATTCATGATTGTGGGTGATGGACCAGCATACCGGGAATTGCGTCATGCAATGCCTCAGGCACACTTTATAGGCAAGTTGAACCAATCGGATCTTGCTGGTTATTATCGTCAAGCAGATCTATTCTTGTTTCCGTCCATTTCAGAAACTTATGGGAGTGTATTATTAGAAGCAATGGCATGTGGATGTCCGTGTCTAGTGGCAAGAGGAGGAGGTACAGCAGAGTATGTGAAACATGAAATTAATGGGATGGTAGTTAGCCCAGAAGCGGTGGACGATTATGTGATAAGCATTATTGATTTAAAGAATAACTCTGTTAAGCGACAGAAATTGATTGATGGAGGAATAAAATTTACCCAGTCTTTATCCTGGGACGAACTTGTATCGGTCTACCTAGAAATCATCGACAATTATGCGAGATCATACACATGGGTGTAGAAGGTTGAGTACAGTTCGTATGGATTCAATAAAAGATAAACAGTGATCCTACTGGATAAGGCCCATTTTCTTAGCGCGCTCCTCCCATTTTCTTCTGGCATAGGCTTGAAGGTCCGTTATTTTATCCGTTTCATCCGTAATCTCTAATCCTAGAACCGTCTCGAATATATCTTCTTGAGAAACAATACCGACCACAGAACCATAATCATCAACTGTTACCGCGATGTGATTTTTTTCAGTAGTTAGCAGATCGAGTAGTTCTATAATGGCCTTGTCTTCATGTACAAGGGCAAGATTGCGTTTTATACTAGACAGCGGATCTTGTCCTTTTCCTTCTAGGATCTGCTGAAGCAACTCGTCCTTTAAGAAGAATCCAGTTATATCGTCTTGGTTTTCACCATGTACTGGGATTCTAGAAAAACGGAAAGGCTTATGTTGATCATAAAATGATTGCAAGCTCATCGATTCATCGACCATCTGTAGCATAGATCTAGGAGTCATGATGTCATGGGCTGTTAGTTCATCGAGGGACAATAGATTCCTAATTACCGCTGATTCACTTTTTCCGATGACTCCTCCTTCTTCACTGACACTTGTTATAGCCACGATGTCTTCTCTAGAAAAGACAGACTTAACTTCTTTATTCTTTAGTTTTTTAGTGATCAGTTGCGATACCCATACCAGTGGTGCGAGTAAAATAAGCAATAACTTCAGGGACTTGACTGTAAAGTTCGCCAGTTTCCTCCAGTAATTGGCACCGATGGTTTTAGGTATTATTTCTGACAATATCAGGATAGCAAGGGTCATGACCACAGCCACCACAGTTTCCCATGTAAGATTCATCCCCGGTATGGGATTGCCCTTATCTTCGAAATATTTTTTAGCTTGGATACCCACTCCGATTGCACCGACTGTATGGGCAATTGTATTTAAAGTGAGTATGGCAGAAAGAGGCCTGTCTATGTCTTTCTTGAATTCGTTGAGTTCATCGCCTAGTTTTTTACCCTCTCGTTGCTGGGTATTAATGAACGATGGAGTGATGCTCAGAAGTACTGCTTCCCATATTGAGCATAAGAATGAGGCCACAATTGAGACCAAAAAGAAAATTATTAGCATTAACATGGTGTAAAGAAACGAATATCTTCTGAATCTTGCTACATATATAACATATTAAACATATGAGCGTGTTTATAAGGCTTTAGAGCCCATATCCACTTAATTATTATTGTGTTTTCTCCAATCTTAAAGACTGAAATGAAAAATATTTATCACTTTTTTTCAAAAAAATGTCAAAAACTATAGGGTTAACCCTGAAAATATGTGTCTTATATATGAAAGTGAAGTAAAGTTTTCAAAATTGCGTCAAAAATCACTCTCTTCTCACAAAGAGCGTGATTTAAAAGAAAAAAAGTGGTGGAAAAAGTTCCAACCACTTTTTTTAGTTTAACCCAGAGTTAATTAAATATCGAGTTCGTCAATTAGATTTCACATCCTCCATGAAGTCTGTAAGCATTTATGAGTAAACTATTCCTAAACATCCTCATAATATGAGCTAAGTCCATCTAATTTTTCCTTTTTAAAAACTAAATAATTTTTGCCTTGTCATTCATATTAGTTTGGCATAATTCAGGGTAAATGATTTCTGTAAGGAATCATTTTGGTGGAGAGTAATTGTTGAAATGATCTGAGACTAAGTTGTATATTGTAGTCACAGATGTAAGAATAAGAATGGCACCTACAACAGGAAAAAAGATAATCGAATTTTACGGTTCATTGGACAACGGATGGAAATTACCCGATGGCATAGATCTACTGTTTCCTTTTTCAGAAGAAGCAACCATGAAGTGTATAGTTGATTTTTACTCTAA
>CAZFJO010000079.1:3255-7802 GCA_964518915.1 uncultured Saprospiraceae bacterium | reverse complement strand
TGTTTCCTTTTTCAGAAGAAGCAACCATGAAGTGTATAGTTGATTTTTACTCTAAGTATTTCAATGATACTAGAGGAAGAACAATGATTCTAGGAATTAATCCAGGTCGATTCGGAGCAGGTGTCACTGGAGTGCCATTTACAGATCCATGGCACTTAAAAGAATTCTGTGGAATAGATTCTCCCTTTCCTATGCGCAAGGAGTTGTCTGCAATCTACATACATGAGTTGATAGAAGGGTATGGAGGACTGGCGTCTTTTTACAATTCTTTCTTTATCTCTTCTGTATGCCCACTGGGATTTACTAAGAATGGGATAAACATTAATTACTATGATGAAAAATTATTACAAGAGGCAACAACACCTTACATCATTAAGTATATAGAAGCGCAATTAAGCATGGGGATGTCTAGTGATAAAGTATTTATTCTAGGTAAAGGGAAAAACTATGCATTCTTTAAGAAACTCAATGAAACACATGGTTTCTTCAGAGAAGTTATCCCCCTTCCACATCCACGGTGGGTGATGCAATATCGGAGAAAGTATAAAGAAGATATTGCTATAGAGATACAGGCACTGCTTGCAGGATGATATTACTTCCACGTAACACCATCTGCTTCTTTATAAGGGCCAGTTGGAAGCTTGAAAAACCTTGGATTTAATTCGGAAAGATGGGGCCTATTCGTAAACATTAAGAAAGTAGAATCCCTACCTTCAATCCAGGAGTATCCTTTATTATCATAATCGATATATAGTGTTCTGGAGTGTTCCTTTCCTTCTATACTTGTAAGAATTAAACTCTCTAGAGGTGTTTCATAAGGAAACCATATTTTATCCCAATCCATATATCGCTGCGGAACGAATAACTTATTCGCTTCAGGATATAAATCTAAAGTTTCCGTATAGCCATCTAGTCTATCCTCGAAAAAAGTATGCTTATCCTGTATGCGATCCATGCAGAAAAATGTCAACACGATGAGAATAAGGTTTAAATTTCCTCTTTTCTCAGATTTTCTCAAGAAAAAATAAATAGCTCCAGCCCAGACCATTCCGAGCATGCCTAGGTATCCATCGATCATATAATAGACATTTCCTCTTAAGTAGGTATGTGTAAGCAAAACCACCATCAGTATTACAAGTGTTCCGACAACAAGCGTTACTACGGGCATAATTTCTTTCTTAAACAACAGATAAGCGCTACAGAATAGAGTAGTCAACAGCGGGAACATGAACTCAGTATTAAAATAGAATTTTACTATGTGATATGCATAATAACTATCCATGTTATTCCATACATCAGATAGATTCGCCAGTAAAGAAGTTTTCTCTGATTCGTATGGATCTTGAGATACATCGTAGAATTTCAACGCGAAAACAAGAAGAACCCCGAGAACACTGATGTAGAAGGCAGGATTCTTATAATGTCGACTGAAAAAATACTCTGCCCCAAGTAGGATACCCAGTGGAAGGATGATGATAGGGTGTATAATATAAAGCCAGCAACTTAAGATCGATAGTATAATCCAGTATGCACGTCTACTATACCAGGAGATATTTTCTTTATTGCAAGTAATCCATACGTAAAGCAAGGATGCAACCACCATCGCAAATGTGATTTCAGTATGGGCAGCATAATGCTTATATCGCATAGTCATACCGAGTGCCAGAGCCATAAATAAACCCCCTCTAGATGATTTAAAAACATGGGCAGCAACTAGGAATAACCCATAGAACCATACTCCGAAACTTCCAGAATAGGTGATCAAGACCGTTTTTAAACCAGCACCTAGTTTTATCATACCGATCGGAAACCATTGTGTGAAGTGGCTAATAAGGCGTCCGTGCTTGACGAATACTTCCTCATGGTTGACCATATGGAAGGTATAATAACCCGCATCACAGTTGAGCAACCTTTCTTTATAATAAATCAATGTGCCCAGCAGATACCCTAGGAAGAAAATATGACCTAAGTACAGGTATATTCTATCATCAGATAACCAAGAGATGGTTTTATTTAATCGGTTATTGTTGCTATTCACGTTATAATGTCTAACCCTAAAGGTATGTATAGATGCCTTAGAATAAAAACAATTTTTCGATCTATACACGCATCATCGTTCTATACTTGTCCTTCAAGGTTGATGGCTTTACACCCAGCTTAAAAAGAATGACTAGGTATAGATTAGTCAAGTTTACTTTTAAGTAAGAGTGGTTGTTGTATTTTCTAGATGATACCATAGCAGTAGCTGGGCAGATATCATATGGAATCTTGTGCTTGCGGATTTTATCCATGAAGGCGAAATCCTCCATAAGTTCATATTCTTCGTCGTATCCATTTAATTCCTTGTACAGGTTCTTCTCCATGAAATGACCTTGGTCTCCACCTCCTGAAAATATTCCTTTATACCGCGTGAAGTATCCATTTATCCTTAAGAATAAAGTGTTCTTATCAAATGAATATCGAAAATATCCGAATCGATTCTCACCTGATAATAAATCTGTAAGGTTATCAATATAGGTTTTAGGAGGCAAGGTATCTGCATGAAGAAAAAATAAAATATTCCCCTGTGCATAGGATGCGCCCATATTCAACTGGTATGCTCTCTGAGTGACAGGTGATCGGATATAAGTGACATCCATAGATTCGCACAATTCCTTCACTTGATCTCCAGAATTATGGGCATCGACAATTATAATGTCTTTGAGGCGATTTTCACCATGGTTTATTAGATAAGGAATCAACCTTTTTAAATTGTTGTGTTCTTTATAACAAGGGATGATTACACTTATGGACATCTTTAATGACTTTCTTTATGATAAGTATTAATCTTGTATGTAAGATATTGTAACTTCTTATCATTTTCTACATGAATCGCTTATGAAAAGTAAATACGTATTAAATATGATAATAGCCTGTCTGACTGTATTGTATTCTAATGGACTCAATGCCCAGGATAATTCCTCTAAAGTTAATTATCTAGACCTTGCAGAACAGTTTATTGCAAAACAGGTAGACCGCCACGATGTAGATGATATAGTAGAGATTTTTAGTAATTCTACCCAGTCAGAAATTGCATCTCAAGTAGATACTGAGAATAAGAGAATTGCTTTCTGGGTTAACGTCTATAATGGGTATATCCAGTATATATTATATAAGAATCCAGAGGCTTATGAGGATAGAGGTTCCTTTTTTAAGAAACCTCAAATTAAGATTGCTGGAAGAGTGATGAGTTTTAGCGATATAGAACACGGGATACTTCGTAGATCTGCTTTTTCGCTGTTTTTGGGATATATGTCTAATCCATTTGCCCCTGATTACCAGAAGAAGTTGAGGGTTGATAAGGTAGATTTCAGAATTCATTTTGCTTTAAACTGCGGTGCTAAAAGTTGCCCTCCAGTGACCGTTTACTCCGCGGATAAGATAGAGGAACAACTTGAGTTTATGGCCAGTTTATTTCTACAGGAAGTTACAACATATAATGAAGCAGAAGAAAGGGCTTATACCACGGCATTGTTTTCTTGGTTTAGGGGCGACTTCGATGGGCCTAAAGGCATCAGGGATATTTTACACAAGTATGCTGGCATCAATATTCGACCTAAGCATGTGCGGACTACTCCTTATGACTGGACACTGGCTCTGGATAATTTTAGAGAACAGTCTCGTTAAAAAGACTCATTGGCGGTAATATACACTTGAAATGATTCATCAGAAAATCCTAAGTCTAGCCTGATCTTAGTACCTTCTTTTTCGTCTACTACGAATCTTATTCCCGCTCCCACAGCAAATTTTACGCTTGAATTCTTAAGGTCGTCAATTCCATCACCTAACCATCCAGCTGAAGCAAATACGGCACCATCGAATCTTCCCTTGATAGGAAATCTTAACTCTGATTGTGTATTGAGTAAAGTTCTATCGATAAACCTGCGGTCTCCATAACCTCTTCCTCTTCTTGAAGTTGACAGATACGGGTATTGAAAAAATGGTGCTCCTTCTCCTACTTGCATAAAGTAAATGTTGTTAGCCAGGACAAGCGAAGATGTTATCTCATGAAACGATCTTGCATCGACTTCTATCTTATTAAATGAAAAGGATGACCCTAGTGATTTCAGCCCTCTTTCTAAAAAGGTTTCTATGTACATCCCTTTGTGCGGATTGAAGATATCATCTCTAGAATCTAGCAGAAGTGAGAAAACAACATTAGATATTTTTCCTCCATCAAATCCAGTAGGTTCTGTTGTCTCTAGAATCCCTCCTTCTTCAATTTCCCTTATGTCGAAGTTGTCAAATTTATAACCTATTCCTGCGAATAAAGGGCCAGAGATTTTTCGAGTTAATTGAGTTACCAATCTAGGAAAAGTAACATCATAAGTTTCTAAGGCATCTTTATCCGAGTCTGGACCTAAACCATGGAAGTTGTAGAAAAATTTATACCAACCAAGTTCTCCTTTTAACCTATAATCTTCATTATTCCAGTAGAGTTCATATGGTACGAAAACAAGAATCTGATTTTTAAAAGTATAGGCTGCATCGAAGTAGATCTGGGAAGG
>CAZFJO010000079.1:0-3155 GCA_964518915.1 uncultured Saprospiraceae bacterium | reverse complement strand
AAACAAGAATCTGATTTTTAAAAGTATAGGCTGCATCGAAGTAGATCTGGGAAGGCCTGCTTGAAGCTGGTTCGCCTTTTAATCGGAAGGTAGAAAGCCCTGTTCCCCCTATAGCGAATCCAGTTTCCGGAAGAAACCATGCTACCGGGATAACCTTGTATCTTACGTTGCTAGAATCTTTTTCTGCTTGGTTCTGAACTTCTTGGGCATTTAGTGATAGACCAGTTAGAAAGATGAAGATAAATGGCAGGAAGAAATTTTTCATTGGGACACAATATTTTCAGCAGAAAAATAACGATCTAATCTGTGGTATTGTTATTCATTATGACCTTTAATCTTTCAATAAGAAAAGAATGGTAGCGACTAAAAAGAAAAGGAGACCTTCTACCAGAAGATCTCCTTTCGTAATTTAAAGTCCTAACTTAAAATCTTATATATCTGCCCATTTTTCGACAGTCATTACAATTTCATTTCCTGGATCAGCTGTGAAAACTCTATTTCCGATTTCCTCTCCAGCTGCATCTTTTTCAACTTTACCCCAGTCGCCGTCTCTTCTGAACTTAAACTCAGCCCCTTCATCGAAGGATACAGGTAGACAGAAAACATTGTCTCCTCTTGAGAATAATACAAAGTTAGCATCTAGTTCTCCCGGCCATCCATTGAATGCGCCGACAACTTCTATCTGTGCGTCTGCTGGTGTACCATCAGGCACAGTTACAACAAGTATAGTCATATCTTCTGAAGCACAAGGATCTGCTTCAGTAACAATAATATTTCTTACAGCTGTAGAAATATTTCCTACAGAGTTCGTAACAGTCATGGAGATTGAATATTCTCCTTCAGCCGGAGCTGTACCAGAATAACTGAATGTATGCGATGTTCCGCTTAACGATTCTGTTGCAGATATACCTACATCAGAAGTAACTTCAAGAGAAGAAAGACCATCTACGTCTTCTATAGTTCCTGAAAATGTAATTGCTTGTCCAGGTTCAAGGTTTAATACCCCTTCTGGTGATGTAATATTAATGGTGGCTGTGTGAAAATCTTCGTCACTCCCACAAGAGAGGAAAAGTCCACCTAGTAGCATGAATAACAAGCTTAATCTTGTAATCTTCATAATCTCGGATAGGTTTAATGATTTAATTAATAAATGTGAATATAATTGTTAGTGTCAACTTGACATTAACTAAAAGCAGAATTTTTTTTAAAATTTCAACACAATTTGACTGACTCGGAATTATATTTCGTGAAAATTAAGTTTTACAGTATTGTATATGTATTCTTATTCTAAAAGAAAACCATCTACAGAACCCAAATAAAAGGCACGTACATGATAAAGCCATTAAAATTGGTATCATTTTAGCATGTAGATTGTTATCGACGTAATCAGAGTGTAAAGTTTATAGAGAAGAGTGTCTTTACTTCACCTAAAATGAGTCTTTAATTAAACACATTTTAAGTGAAAAAATCTACAAGAGTACCTGCGTACTTATTATACCAGTTTTTCATATTTTATGGAGTTATAGGGGTCAATAACTTATATGCACAAGGTGCTTTTTTTATCGATTCTTTATATCATTACGATTTATCTGGATTATCAGATAAAAGTGAATTATTGCACAATGCTAAAATGGATTACCATACTAGCAATTATGGAATATCGGCAGGTGTCTCTATCAATAATTCTGAATTCAACTTATACAGCAATGGCGTATCTTCTAGATTACGAGTTGACATGGATGTGCTCGGGAGCGGATGGCTCAGTAATAAATACGATGGAGAAAGAATTCAAGTAGAAAGAGCAATTGATAGGATAGCCGGTAATAGTGTTGAGTTGAATCATAATTATGGCCTTTATTATGATTATGTGTTGTACCTATTCAATGAATTAAAGCAACCTCTTGTAGAGAAATTAATTACTAAGATTAAAGACTTAGCTTATTTCCAGACTGAGCTTTATTACAACAAGTTGGTAACATTTGATGAGTTGTTGGATACACGTTCTGACATTGCTCGGTATGAAAGCTTACTAGGAGCAGTCAAGAATTTCAATAAAATATGTGCCTCTAACTACTTTCAAGAAAAGTTACCTAGATCAGAAGAGATACTCACTGACATATACGAGCTAGACATCTCCGCACTTAGAGAAGATTTATCTACAGATTTATTTTCTATAGAAACTTATGAACTTAAAAAAGAGCTTGTAGAAAATAAATACAAGAAGAAATCACTTCCTAGACTTTCTATATCAACTGGATTTAGAGTCAGAGATGCTGGCTTGCAATCAGGTAAGATGTTTTTCGGACTGAGTTTCAGAAAAGAGATTACACCCAGCCACGACAGAATAAAAAACATAGAGATAGATATGGTGGACCATCAGAAAGGGGTCGAGCAACAACAGATGCATAAAGAGGTGGCGGCTCACTACTATGAATACGAGTACAAGCTTAAGCAGCATCAGACGCTTCAGTATAAATTATACCACTATCAAGAAGTAGCAAGAATCCATCGAGTAAAAAACAATCAGGCAGTTTACTTAGATGCCATCGATGTAAAGAAGAATTCAATCGATAGCCTTATGGTTTCCATTGAATCAATTGATTTAAGACAACAGTTAATGCTTAATCTCCTGAAGCTTAAAAAACTCATATACCCTATGGATATAGGCGTATACCTTAATGTGGTATCAGAAAAAAATGTTGGAAGGTATGCAGGGAATCGATTTTACTTACTTAAAGAGAATTATTTATTAACCGCCGTAGATCTAGATATTCTTGAGAGCAACGAAATTGAAGTTATCAATACTTCAGATGTTCTTACGATGAGAGAGATTGTACTGGTTCCGATTTCAGATTTTAATTCTAGACTTGAGTTAGAAAAATGGATAGAAGATAAAATTTCTAAATTTCCCAACAGGAATTTTCTGTTTACGGACCTTACTGGGTTCAAGGATTTAGAAATTAAAACTATGGAACAACCGGCATTATCCTGGATGACGGAAAGATGAAAGAATTTAAACTAAGAAAAGAGGAGTCTTTCATTAAGATACTAAAGGAGCCCCCTCTCAAGAAGAAGAAAATCAATTACCAGAAATGGTTGTACATTCTAGTGCTTATCGGCATTGTCTTCTACTGCACTGTCAAGGTATATACAGG
>CAZFJO010000078.1:3234-13734 GCA_964518915.1 uncultured Saprospiraceae bacterium | reverse complement strand
ATTAGTAACATTTTCCTCAAGATTACCTTTAATTAATTTATCAGTACCGTTCTCTTGCAGTTGAAAGATATCATTATTACGAGAATGAATAATAATGTTGTTACCAGCTAATAAAACAGAGTTAATAAGATTACTCCTGCTATAAGTTAGACTTTTTTTATTAAACTCAATTTTCTTAAAGGGAGGAAATTCACCATTCTCATCCCTGCTTAAGTTACAACGAGCTAAACTAATTTTTTGACTATTATTTAGATCTTTTGAAAAACCTGTAATTACAAGTATTCTATCGTTCATATAAACTCTTTCTACATCTATTTCAGAATCTAATTTCAAAGAAAGTTGCTGGTTTGACTTGATAGTTTTAATTGTTGAAGTTTGAAATGTACATCCACCAATGAAAATTAGAAATATCACACCTGTTAAAACAATAACAAACGCTCTTAATTCTCGCATACTTAATCCATTATAATAGTTATTGACATAAACGGAAGTTCATCTTCATTTAAATCTTCTGACCACAAATTGCACTGAGAAATATACAATGAACCATTAAAAACAAAAGTTTTAAATACATCGAATGATGCGGAAGGTAAATCAATACTTCCAATTGAATTAAAATTTTCATCAAGAATAATAATTTCGATAGGTTTTAACACACATATATCATATTTGCTTAAATTACTATTCGAATTAAACTCTTTGAGTCGAAATAAATAATAAATATTTTTAATTGGATCATATTGCATACCAGCATTTAAGATGGCGGTTGCGTACTTTTCGTTTTTTACATTGTTTTCTGCTTCAGTATAAGGAGGAGTAGCTTTTTGACTACTATTAATCATTTTCTTTATGACATTTAATGAATCTGTATTGATAATGAAAATTGAATCACTTTGTGGGAATGAATATATCATCTTATTTTTTGCAGCTGTAGAATATGTGGTAATTCCAGCATAGGTATCCATATTATCAATAATATAGTTCGCTGGATACCCAAGATCGAAATCGATATATTCTCCTGTGGATAAATTAACACAATGACTATAATTATAATCTCTAAGATTAGGGGACTTATTTGAAGTACTCATGGGCCATGTAGAATAGAAAAATAAACTATCCTTAATCTGAAAATGATTAGAACTATTCTGCAAAATGTTCATCCCACCTGTGGAATTCTTGATACTTGGGAAATCTTCAATTATATTCCCTGATAAATTCAGGTACTTTGAATTTCCTAAATTAAATCTATCAACTACTAGTATCGAATTAACATCCATAACATAACTACCAACAAAATTACCTATAGAACTACGAATTTTATCATTAAGTTGAATTCTTTTTAACAATCCATTTCCTTTTAAAGGGTATATGTCTATACTTTGATTTGCTAAATTGTTAAAAATCAGATTAGGCTCAGAGTTAATTTCTTGAAAAGATAAAGTACATTCTGGTCCAAAAGATGATTCTGAATCAAGATTTATTTTAAAAGCAGAATGTTCAAATCTTACTTCGTATGGAACTTCGATATTATATTCATTGTTCTTACTTTCTATTTTACAATTAAGAATTAAAAGAGATGATAAAAATACCAATACGAAACTTGAGTGCATGATGAGAATGAACTGTTTTCTCAAGGCGCACTCAAGTTTGATGTCTATTACATTTAATAATCTGTTAGACATTGTTGCTAAGTAGTTGGAGTAATTATTACACATGGCACTTCATGATAAACACAACATGAATTCCCTCCTACAACACAACCCCCAGATGGATGTTCAACGCCACAAGACTCAACTTTACATGTTTGTGATGCATTTAAGGTAGGTGTAAAAAAACCAATGGATCCAGCCACTAAAAAAGAAAATACCAATTTTTTCATCATACAAATTTTATATTAAATAATTTCAAAGGTAAACAATGAAACGTGTCATATGCAACAGGATAATCAGACATAATCGGACATAATCGGACATAATCGGACATAATCGGACATAATAACCGAGGCAAATTCATATTACAAATAAATATGATTTTTTCTAGCTTATTAGAAAACTAAAAAAGTATCGATTTCAAATTGTAATAAAAAGGGTTTTATCTTTATTCTATAACTAAAGTTATGATTGAAGAATGGAAAAAGAAAGAAAAGGAACTGAGATCAGATCGATTATCCTACTTAAGGCAATTAAAGGCTGGAACTAAGAATCTGGCGTATGACGATTTATCTAATGCCCATAAAGAAATTTTCAGTAAGATAAATTGCCTTGATTGTGGAAATTGCTGTAAAACAACTCCTCCTATTTTTACGAAGAAAGATGTAAAGCGCATCGCGAAACACATAGGTATTCCACCGAAGACATTTATTAGAAAGTATACGATAGAAGACATCGGCGGAGAACTGACAGGGATTAAAGTGCCGTGTCATTTTTTGAACGAAGACAATACCTGTTCCATTTATGAAGTAAGGCCAGAAGCTTGCAGGAGATACCCACACACGGATGAGAAAGAATTTGCCGAAAGGCCAGAAATGAATCTACACAACACCATCTTATGTCCAGCTGCCTACCATATAGTGGAAAGGCTCAGAAAAACGTAATTAAAAAGGGGAATCAGAATAGACCGATTCCCCTTTTTCATTTGCTTTAAGCACACTTAGTAGAAAGTTAGTTCTCTTACTGTATCACAAGTTGCTTGCTCAATACCGCCTTACCTTTTCTTAAGAGAGAAACGACGTACATCCCAGAAGCATAATCTCTTACATCAATTTCATTTTCCATATTCACTACCCTATTTCGCTGCAAGACAACTCCATTTATATCCATCAATGCCAACTCTAAATCAGAGTAGTCATCTGATTGCACATTTACCAGCAATCTATCCATGGTAGGATTAGGTGCTAGGCTTAAATCTATATTGAGTTCAGTGATGGTTAAGATTGATGTTGTAGAATTACCTGTGCAATCAACCACTTCAATCTCTACTTCTTTCATACACTGGGTATTGCCATTGATACATACCATCTCTAGTTTATAGATACCAGGTTTAGTCGTTGTATGTGTCAGTGCAGTTTCACCTACTATGGCTTGGAAGACACCTACTGATTGATTAAAAACAAACCACTGATAAGTACAATTATTACCTAGCGCAGGACCATTCTTCACCAGCCCTGTCAAAGTAAATGACTGTCCTGCATCACATATATAACAAGGCCCAGATACGCATAATGCAATCGGAGGATCAGCCACTAGAGTCTGTGATCGTTGACTATTGTCACAACAGTTATCTGTGACTACGGCATAGTAGACCCCTGCATAATTCCCATTGAGACTAGGGTCTACATAAGAGAAGCCTGCTGAAGGTTGAGTACTGTTACTAGATCCTATAAGGTTTCCATTCCGATACCAATCAATAGTATAATTACAATCACAGATACCATTGAGACTAGGAACACAAGGAGTATAGCTTACCGACAATTTCAATCCCGTCTCTCGACATGGATCATTGTAGTCTAGGTTAAATCCGGTAATAACGATATCATCCTTTACAGGTAACATATAAAAAGTTGTGTCAGCTGGGCATACACCATTAGTCTTAGTTACTCCATACCAGGAATCAGCATACAACCTATTGGTATTGAATAATGGATTCTGATTGCCCGCCCCAGAAAGCGTATTATACGTGACCCCATCTGTACTTCCTAGCCACGTCCAGTTGCCGGATGGCATGGTGCATGAATCTATATATGCTAAGGTAGCATCACCTCCATAGCACAAGGGTAGATTTTCTAATGGATTTAATGATATCGATCCTGTAGGTGCATTATCATTCCACAATCGAATGGTAGAAAAGCAACTTACTGTATCACACACACCTATCAATTGCATCTCATAAGTATAATCCTGAAAACATTCATCAGGATTTCCTCTGAATACCAAGGGTGGCGGAGTATATGTTGTTGTAATAGGTGGTAAGGGTATTAAATTTCCTTGATCATCATACCATTCTATTTTAAAGTCACAATCTGGAAGCGGCCCATTATAAGTTATGGGTGCAGGATTGATGGGTGACCCCATATAACAATATTCTTGATTATTGAGCGAACAATCGTAAGGGCTACACAAGGTAAGTGTACTCACTTCTGTATACAATGTATCACAAGGTTCTTCATCGTTACCTAATACCAGGCATGCATATACACAGACATCTTGATTGTGGAAAGGTGGCAAAAGACGCAATGGCTGATAACCTACAGAAGTCTGATAAGGTGTTCCTCCCCATCTACTTGAAGGACAGGGTGCTGCTTGGACGAAGTAATCTACCCTAGCTATGTCTCGTACTGTTCCGAAAAACTCCACATCAATGAATACCTCTTCCTTGACCTTACAGATACCAGAAGGAGATATAAAAGCAGAATCACAACATGGTGTAATGAATGGAACCAGGTGTACGCAATCGTATAAACTGCCGTCACTGCAAGTGCATTGATAGTCTACTCGGAGATTAAAATTCTGCGGAAACGGATACGCTGTTGCGTCTATATTACCTGCCACTTCTAAATGGCTGGTTACAGGATCCCATTGATTCAAGGTCACATTCACATTGCCGAGACCAGGAAGAGTTACAGCCGCAGCTGTACAATTACCGCCTCCAGTAAGGTCATTGAGTCTAAAATAAAATTCAAACTGATCAGGTTCAATCCCACATGATATGGAAGTACTATCTGTCTGCGCACATGGACAGTTAACCACAACTGGAAAAGTACAGGTTGTCGTTAATCCATCCTTGTTCTCTCCAGTATAAGAAACAATAGTCGTACCACAAGGGAAGAAATCACCAGGAGTATGAGAAGCTGTTACAACCACATCAGAACAATCATCTGTAAAACTCGGCGGTGTCCACGATCTGATGGCTCCCCTATCACAAGCAAGGACTGTGGTATCTTGTGGTCCTACAACACCACTGCACACAGGAGGAGAAATATCTGCTGCCACAATTACTTGCTTACATATATTTTTCTCTTGGCCAAAAGCGTCCGTTACCTTGAGACATACATCATAAGTCCCTGCACAATCGAAATCATAACAGAAATTCTGATCCATGGTATCTATGGTACCATCCCCACCGATGTCCCACATATAAGTAGCTGGAAGATTAACATTACTCGTATCTGTAAACTGGATCTGGTAACAAGATTTCTGACTATACTCCCATCCTGGATCACAGATGATCTCAATACAATATTCCGAGCATGTATAGGTTATGGCTGTACAATTAGGACCACCCGCCGGCGTAGGAAGCATCTCAACCGTCCCACTCATCTGTGGGCCTATTGCAACTACATTATATGGTTCTGGGCTTACTTCGTACTCATCAATACATTCTGATTCTAAGGCTGTCATATCGTATGCAGATATATAGATGTCGAAGTCTCCTATTCCTAGAGGCCCTAAAGGAATCCTACCATCTGTATACAATAAGTAATTACTTGAGTGCCAGTTTATGGAAGCAAGTGTAAAATCTGATTCTCCATTCTGAGTCGTCAATGCTTGATCGATAACAATCTGGTTGCTGCCATTAATATGGAATTGTACTATCACATTTTCATTAGGTGCAGCAGTAGTCTGAGCAACCGTATAATAAAATGATCCATCATAGGTGAGCTCTTGAAATTCTTTTAACTCTGGAATCCGTATACCATCGAACAGTGCTCCCCCACCATCCCATAAGGTTATTATCGCTTGTCTATTGCCGAAATCTGAACCTAACAATAATTTTTCTCCTCCTGGAAGAACGGCTCCATCATACAGGTCTATCCGATCATCCAGAATCCGATCATCTAAATAATTTCCTGAATCATCAATCTCTACCCAAGCCCCACGATTGTTGTTGCTATCGTTACCGACGATCACTACACCGTCACCGTTGGGTTTAGGAATTATCCCTCGATACATCTCATCGTCACCTGTATGATTAATCCTTGTATACCAGTTCTCAACTAAGTTGGTCTGAATATTCGTTAAGAATAGTATATCATTCTGACTAGCGGGTAAGGAAGCGTTTTTAGCTCCTACTATATACAGATCATGATCGTTGAAACTGGAAGAAGGATGATATATAATTTTTCTGAATTGTTCTCTTCCTGTCTGCTGGAATAAGGCTACATCTACACATTGCCCCGTAAGATCAACAGTTGTTATCACGCCTTCATTATCAGGAACAGACGCAGACTGAGGGACATTACCTACGATGTAACTTGTCTGGACTCCTGGATGGAAAACAACATCTGCATAAAATATATTAGGATCACTTCTATGAATCCAATCGATGGTTGAAGAACTGAAATCGTATTGAATTAAGACACCATAATTAACACCATTGTCATCCGTGTTAGCCAGGACTTGTAATTTATTAAATCCAACAGGAATTATTTTAATGGGAACATTAGATAAACTATCCCCGATCAACTTATCGAACGGTATAGGTTCTGGACAAGCTGTCACTTCATAGGTGTCTTGACATGACATTCCAAGAAGTCCTGCATCCATCATGCTGACACTCAGGCTTGCTACAGTAGGGTTTACAGGATTTTTAAGGCAGACTTCTCCGATAGGAATTCTGGTTCCTATCGCGATTGCAAGATTACTAGGAGAAGTAATCGAGCCCATAGTATTTCCTCCAGAAAGTGGCGTTGCTGTCAACCCAAGCTCTGGAATCAACGCCTGAATTTCAGAAGCCAAGGCAGGTATACTTGCAGAATTGAAATCTACCTGATTGTAATTCATACTTGCACAATCAGCGCCACTGAATGTAACGCCTACTTCATAACAACAATCATCTATCCTTGTTAAGTCCAGCTGACAACTACAATCTGTAGGCGTTGTTACACAAGTTGCATCTACATTGAAAAACCCATCACAGAATACAGCTGGCGCACCTCCTGATATTACGCCAGTCATCCTTACACGTGTAGTGGCATTATTCGGACCATTGCCAAACTCTACTTGTGCTATATTGTAGGGCACATTATTAAGCGGCCAACCAGTAGCATTATCAAGGTCGATATTCGTCGCAGAATTGATCGTAGACGTCGTTCCAGTTGCAAGGTTACTTACGCCTATTATGGTAGAAGACTGTGCTGCATTAATCAATGAATTGACATCTATATTGTTAAATGTTATTCCCGTACAATCTCCGGTTGTTGTTGCGAAAACATCATATTTGCAAGGATCATTAGGATCCGCAAGCATCCCTACATTACAGACACAAGGGTTAGGGTTACAGGTTGCGTCTACAGCAGTATTCCGAGTACAAGAAGTAATTACAGAACCATTGCTAGAGGTGCCTTGCCAGTCTAAATCTACAGGGGCAACTGCTGTTCCATTTTCGAAACATAGGTCAGCTACTTGGACCGTACCATTACTTATATTGGAAAAATTGGTGCCACTCGATATGGTCGCCAGCGTATTCGCTCCGTTGAGAGAAAGATTAAATCCGCTTCTCGCTGTCGCAGAATTAATCATAGAATTGACACTACCGTTGACGAACGTATTTACGGTAATGGGAGAAAAGGTCAACTGATTACATTGTGTGCCGAGTAAGGTGGCTTCTAAAACATAACAACATGGATCATTGGGATCTGGAACTAGATTTAACATGCAGTTGCAGATATTAGCAACAGCGCACTGAGCATCTACTTCTTCTATATAGGTAAAATCTGTTGCTAGGCCATCGGGATTGGTACCACTTATTCCTACACTTACATCTGCCGTTGTACTCCCATTTTCAAACTCCAGCCTAGCAAACGTAGTCTTCATACCTGGTTCCAAAATAAATGAGCCTGTTATTCCAGGATTGGTAATAATGGCGAGACTATTTCCTATCGTTTCTATAGATAAACCACCGAATTCATCTACAATAGATTTTATATCTGCTGGATCTGTACTATTTACTCCAGCATTAATCGTAAACTGTGTAAAATTATATCCGCCGCATGCATCGTTGGCTTGAGCGGTTAATAAGTACTGACAAGAGTTGTTAGGGTCCATCTCAAGTTCAACCAAGACTTCGCACATATTCTGTGATGAAAGGGATGAAACTATAAAACTTAATAACAGGGTAATAAAATGAAGCTTCTTCATTGTATAATTTTTTGAGAGATTGATATTTTAATTACAAGGAACAATAGTGACAGAGGCAGTCTGCATACATCCTAGCGCATTGGTCACTTTTACAGTATAGGTAGTACCAGCTGCATCCGGAATGTGCGTTACATTACATCCGGCTATTGTAGGCGTATTGGCTCCAGTAACACTCCATTGATAAGTAAGTGGAAGGCCGCAACTATCCACACTATCGCAAGCAGATAAAATAATAGGTGTTCCTAGTTTAGGACATACATCTGGACAGGAAATAACCGCTTCTATTTTACAGACCTCTAAGCATTTTACTGGAGTCGATATGGTATGACAACTATCTGTACTTTCTACCCAGTAACAACCTTCCATGGAAGCCTGAAGAGTCATTCCACCATTTCCTACAGGTATACCGTTACAGTACCATTGATTGGTCAATGAAGGATCATGACCTACATGCGTGTATATAGTCGTTTCATCACAACAGATCTGATCTTTCCCTGTAATGGTACCGATGATAGGTGGAGCAGAAAGTCTTATTTCAAGTGTATCGCTATAACATGGTTCACATCCGGAAGGCATGTTAATCGGATCGCACTTAATTCTATAATAGATGTTACTACCAGGCCATGCGGCAGTAGGTATCACATTGGTATTCTGTTGTCTATTAGTAGAACCCATTCCAGTCCATGATGATAAATCGAAACTATATTCCCAGGTTGGGATACAATTCATAAATGGTAGGTCTATTTTCAAAGCAGCGTCTTCGCCTGGGCATATTTCATAGACCTTGGGAGTGACACTGATCTGAGTCAGCACTGTCGGGTTGATTAAAGTATCTATCGTTCCACAGATAGGCATAGGATCTATAGGAAAACAATATTGAAGTGAGGTCTGCTTATCGCAAATGCCAAAATTAACATCCACCTTAAAACAGGCTCCTTGATTTACATCAACTGTAATGTTGTTGTAATTTATCTGTGTCAGATCGTCATATGCTGGTAGCGGACTTCCATTGTAACTCCATCTGATTCTTACACCACTTGCAGGATTAGTAAGGAAAGGATAGTTAGGGCTTACGTCAAGCGCAAAATCAACCACATCCATGTCACATAGAAGGTCTCCTGGAAAATTAGTACTTCCTTGTAAGCCTAGGTCATCTAATCCACAACATACTCGTAGAGGTACAGACTTCGTATAATGGTAACAGCTGTCACTGCCATCTTTATATTTAAATTCACTTCTGACTTCCCAGTCTTCATACCCCAGAGTGGAAGTTGTACAATCAATACTTATACTCCCTTGAGGCACAACGCCACAGGTTAAATCAAGAAGAGCTTGCGAAATCAGATTCCAAGTGGTTCCATCCGTAGAATAAAACCATTTCACTTCGTCTAGTTCTGGTGGCAAGGCAGACAATGATACTCCTGCAGTATCTGTCAGGCATAGATGTACTACATCTTCATTACATATCTTGGATATTGTGTCCTTGCGGAAAGGAACGGAAGTTATCAAGGGACAGTACAGATCTGTTCTCGGAAAAATAGGTGAAGTAGAGGCGACATAATTACTGGTCGTTCCTTGCAATCTAAAATTGTTTAATTTACCAGATCCTCCATTTCCAGAATAATCCGTTGCAGCAACTATACTGCTATTATCCATCCCAGGTTTTCCCTCGTCGAAGGTATAATACGCAAGCAACCCTACACGCGCAGGATCATCTATGATACATCTTCTATCTTGACACAAGATATTAGGAGGCATAAAAGAACCATAGATTTTTACATCATCCATATCCCCTCTAAAATTGGATAACGGATTTCTCGCTCCTATCTGGCCTAGTATAAATTCATTATTAATATCCCAGCGACCTACAGTCCCTGATATCACAAGTGTACAATCTAGGTAAACTTCTACATCTATAATCCCGCCGGACGATTCTGCCAGATGCACAGAAATATGCCTCCAAGAGCCTCTTATGCTGTGAGGTACTGAAGCACTTAGATAGGTAGAGGTGACAAGGTCTTCATGCAGGAAGAAGAGTTCTCCATTACACTCGCCTAAAGCAACAAAAGAACCAGCTGAAGCATTTCCTTCAAACCATAGGATCTCTCCCTGGCTTCCATTACAGACAACATTACTTGAAGTACTCGTGGACTTAAACCATCCTTCTACAGTATACTTATACTGAGGAAGGGTGAGAGAGGTGAGTTCGACATAGTTTCTTCCATCGAAATTCAGGGCAACATTCTGGGAAAACAATTGGAGCCCATAAATGCTAAAAATCAATACCAACAGGGATATCAATCTAATCTTTTTGTTCATCATTACGGAGTTATTATAAAGAGGTGATCGTGTTAATACGATGTAA
>CAZFJO010000078.1:0-3134 GCA_964518915.1 uncultured Saprospiraceae bacterium | reverse complement strand
AGGTCAATAATTATAAAGTACAACCAGTTTTCTAATTTCCGATGGATAAGAAAGAAAGTTGCTATGATAGACATCCCTGTTGTCGATGCATCTAAGTAAGGCAACTCTGTGGTAAACAGGTGGGCAGATAACAGCGCTACGAAAATTGATATTCCTATCCCGCCGACTATCATTATTCCATGATCCTTCATGGTCATCTTAGTAATAGGTAAGTCATCTTCTTCTGAACTTGTACGCCATCTATACAATCCGTATATACTCATTACAACATAGAAGATCTGCAGTATTCCATCAAACTTTAAATTGAGATTAGCGAAGTCATGGTAGGCCCACACAGCAGAACCCAGTAAGCCAAACACGAAACACAACCTCAAGTTTTTAGCTGCAAGGATTACATAGATCAGGCTCAACCCTGTTATTACCCAGTCGATAACTCCCATTACTTAGTCTACCTTAGGTTCAACATATACTGTGAAATATGCCAGTGTTACGATGGGTTCCGTATTAGCAATAATGGTAATGTCTTTCTTGATGGATCGATTAAGTTTCTCACCCCTACTATCGTACAGTACATTAATAACCCCTTTTTCTCCAGGCATGATCTTACCTCTAGTCCAGTCTAGTTCTGCGCACTTACATGCAGTAACCAGCTCTATATCTAGAGGCACCTTACCCGTATTCGTAAAAT
The DNA here is from genome assembly GCA_964518915.1 of uncultured Saprospiraceae bacterium. Classification (GTDB taxonomy): domain Bacteria; phylum Bacteroidota; class Bacteroidia; order Chitinophagales; family Saprospiraceae; genus JABDLO01. The sequence continues at coordinate 2,446 of CAZFJO010000078.1, read as the reverse complement.
TGTATTCTAGTGCGATATGAAGGCCTTCTTTAATTTTGCCTAAATCATACTCCTCTTGACCGGGGTCAAAAGTTATGATTGCAACCGTATCTACAGACACAGTATCCACATAGGACTGGCTGCCTCCATTACTGGAGTTAATTAATTTTTTTTTTCTGGCTGAGCTTGACTTCCCAGAATAGAAGATTTTATTTCTATTTCATCGGGTCCTTCAAGCATCTTGAATTCAGTTCTTCTATTGAATCTGTGCTCTTCATCTGGACACCTTGTCCCATCTTTACATCGATTCAATATAAACTCCTCACCATATCCTACTGCCTTTACACGATCTTCTGCTATTCCTGCATCCATCAACCATACCTTCGCTGATTCCGCTCTACGCTGAGAAAGTTGCTGGTTGTACCTTTTAATCCCTTGGGCATCGGTATGAGATGAAAGCTCAATAACCATAGAAGGATATTGATTCATAAGCTCGACAAGATACTCGAGATCTGGTTCAGCGTCGAGTAGAATTTTATCATCATCGAAATCATAGTAGATGCTATTCAATCGTATGGATTCATTTTTTCTGATGGTCTCTGTAATTTCTTCTGGCTTAGGCCTTGGCTTTAATGTAAATGACTTTTTAACAGAGTAGTCATCAAGGATGCCAACTGTATTGAAATCTACAGAATCTGGAAAGTATCCATCTCGGACTGCAACTACCTTGTAATTGTGGTCAGGCTCTAGCAAGAATGAAAAATTGTTTCCGGATATGTTGGTCTTACTGGTTACATTACCGCCGTCTACACTTAGATCAACCAGTTCAAGCGTAGCTCCTTCTAGTGGACCTTCTTCATTATTAACAAGAGCAGCAAGGTCGATTACCACTTCTCTTATCTGGAAGGTATAGATATCATCACAACAGGTCTTTCCTTTTAAGTTTCTTTTATCTTCATCTGGACGATTAGAAACTACGAATCCCTTATTCCCTGACTTATTAAGATAGAAGTACATATCGTCATAACTTGAATTGTAGTTAAAGCCCATATTTAAAGGATCAGACCATTCGCTTCCATCCCAAGTGCTATAGAAAATATCCATACCTCCTAAGCCAGGTCTTCCTGTACTAGAAAAGTATAGCGTTCCATCCTTATAAAAAGGAGTTGCTTCGTTTCTTACTGTATTAATATTCTCTCCTAGATTCACAGGAGCAGAAAATTCATCTGGACCCGTCATGGTCGCATAATAGATATCATCTCCTCCGAGACCACCATCCATGTCTGACACAAAAAATATAACCGATCTACCGAATAGTTCTCCGATTACAGGATGCTTAATTATGAAGTTGCCGTTAAGGTTGGTAACATCTCTTGCGGCTCCCCATCCTTCATCGCTTTTAGATGACATAAATAATCTAGATTCTGCAAGTTCGTTTCCGTCAAACTTAGCCCTGGTAAAATACATTGTCCTTCCATCAGGTGAAAAACTGACATTTCCTGCGTGCCATCCTTTTCTATTGATGTGCTGTCCCAGTTCTTCTGGATCGTCATATACCCCTTTATCATTAAGTGTAGCCTTAAATATCTTGATGTACGGATCTTCCTCACTTCCATCCATAACTATTTCCTTTCTCCGATTGAAAGAAGAAAAATACAATGAACCATCATCATATAATACAGGAGAGTATTCTCCACTGGCAGAATTGATTTCTTTTCCTCCGAACTCTATTACTGCGTCGATATTTTCTGGATAATCACCCATCATCTCAATCCCTGCGAGCAGTCGCTTAGCTTCAGCGCGCAATTCATCGTCCTCAGTGAGTGATGCTGCAAGATTCAATTCATTAAGCGCTTCTTGATATTTGCCTTGAGCTTTAAGCACCTTTCCATAATCATATCTCAGATCTACTAGCTCTCCTTCTTTATCCCTTCTGAGAATACGCTTATACCACGATTCCGCTCTTGTATAATTTCTGGTAAGGGTATACAGATCCGCGATAGCAAGGGCTGTAGCCGGATCACGTTCTTCCTTGTAAGCCTTTTCATACCATTCTATGGCATTGTAATAATTTTTATCAGAAACGGCAGTATCCGCTGTTTCCAACATATCATCATACGTGTTGGAAGTAATCGGTTGTGCCTGAAGGCTTACAGTAGCAATTGTAAAAAGAAAAATTATATAACGCATAGTATTACTATTCTCTAAATCAATTAATAAAATATTACAGCCTAGGGCATACAACAACTGGCTTAATCTTAGGCTTGCGATAAATCTTACCGTAATAAGCAACACCAAGCTCGAAGCCTCCTACTGTACCGCTGGCTGCAGAAAGACCAGATATATTCATATCATATGCAACGCCTACACGGAGGTCTTTAATATCTACACCGACCATAAATTGCAGTGCATCTCCTACCCTCATTCCTAATCCAGCATTAAGTTTCATTCCACTCTCCGGTTGAAT
>CAZFJO010000077.1:9326-13820 GCA_964518915.1 uncultured Saprospiraceae bacterium | reverse complement strand
TAACAAGCCCTAATTTTTTTAAGCCCAAAAATAAGAGCCGAATTAACTCGACCGTATAAAAATAGAGAACAAACAACATTAATTTTTTACATAATTAATTAACAAATTCACTTAACGCCTAATAAAATATAATTAAATAGCTATGCTTGTTCAATCCACCAACGCTTCAAAAATTTCATCCAAGTCTTCATAACTCTTCACACCGACTTGCTCTTCTTCTCCTCCTCTTAATACCAATCCGACACCTAGGTCAGCGACAGATTGTAAATCATCCTTGGTAACAGGAGCATCGATATATACTTCTGTACCCCTATCTATATAAGTAGAAATATGGGATTCAGTGATCTGATTTAAATCACCTTTAATGATTACTGAGACCAGGGTGTCGTCCTTAAAAATATATGATACCCCTTCCTCATCAGCTGGCATCTCAAGTAGATTGTCTATACCCTCTATCTTGTATTCTTGAAGCCAGATTTCTTCTACATGCGCGGGTGCTTGAAGCACAATGGATGGACCAGCAACCCATTCTACAATCTCCTTAAAAACAGGAGGAGAAACGAAGGTTGACGATTCAGGATCTATATTGAACGTTAAGTAATCTACACCCCACGCAGCAAAATATCTTGCGTCTGTAAGATGTGTGATATCAGATATTTTTATCTTGCTCTTCAACATACTTTTTAATCTCTTCATTATGAAAAATCAAAGTTACTTCGAAAAAGTATATTTCGTAACTAAAAAAATACCTTTCGGTAGAGTATCTACATATGGAGCTATTGCAGATTATCTCGCACTGGGTTCTGCAAGAATGGTCGGATGGGCACTGAACCATTGTCACAGTGCGGAAACGGGAATACCTGCACATCGGGTTATCAATCGAAAAGGAGAACTGTCTGGAAGGAACCACTTTCCTACTCCGACCATCATGCAAGAATTATTAGAAAATGAATCTATAGTTGTGGACAACCATGTTGTCCAGAATTTTAAAAACCTATTCTGGCACCCAGGAGAACACCTAGAGCCGTATGACGATATAACTTAATTATGACTGACGTAATCCAACTGATATCTGGTCCTAGAAATATTTCAACTGCATTGATGTATGCATTCGGTAATCGAGTAGATACGTCCGTTGTTGATGAACCGATGTATGGGTATTACCTCAAGACATTTGACGTAGATCATCCTGGAAAAAAAGAAGTGTTGCAATCTATGACCACGGATCCACAGGTGGCAATACGAACCATTTTACACCCTGAGACAGAGACGCCTCACCACTTCGTTAAGAATATGTCTATGCACCTAGAAGGAGTAGATGTTTCTTATGCTCACGATATAAAGAATATATTCTTAATTAGAGACCCAGAGCGACTGATTACTTCCTATGCTAAAGTCATCGAAAACCCAACCATGAGAGACATAGGCCTGGAAAAGGAGTGGTTTCTATTTAAGGAGGTTACTGCACATTCTCTGAAACCATGGGCGGTACTGGACACGGGAGAAGTCTTGAAAAACCCACGGAAGGTACTTACTCAGCTATGTAAGCAGATAGACATCCCTTTCTCAGAAGAAATGCTCGCGTGGAAAGCGGGCCCGAGAAAAGAAGATGGTATCTGGGCGCCGTACTGGTATGGAAGCGTGCATCAATCTACAGGGTTTATGAAACAGCGTTCCAGTCATGATCCTTTACCAGAAAGATTGAGGCCGCTTTATGATGATGCACTACCCTATTATAATATGTTGTATACTCACGCTATAAAAGCATAATTATGTTACAGAAATTTGACCCTAGAAATAAGAATATCAAGATATATGTCAACGGAGAAATCGTAGATAGAAACGAAGCGAGGGTTTCAGTGTTTGACTCTGTGGTGCAGGGCGGTGACGCTGTATGGGAAGGTCTGAGATTATATAAGGACGGGATCTTCTGCTTGGAGCGCCACTTGCGCAGACTTCAAGATTCCGCTCATGCAATGGCATTTAACAACATTCCGAGTAACGAAGAAATCACTCAGAAAATCATCGGCACCCTTAATGCCAACGGAATGACCGAGGATGTCCATATACGACTGACCCTTACTCGTGGAGAAAAGATTACTTCTGGGATGGATCCACGGTTAAACTCGATGGGCTTAAACCTAATTATTGTTCCTGAATATAAACCACCAGTATATGATAACGAAAAGGGCATTACCCTCTTCACGTCTTCCATAAGGAGGAATTCTCCTATGCATGTAGACTCTAAGATTCACCACAATAATTTAATCAATAACATCCTCGCTAAAATTCAGGCCAATGTGGCTGGCAAGGACGCAGCACTTATGCTCGATGCATATGGATATGCAAGTGAATTAAACGGGACTAACCTTTTCATGGTTAGAGACGGTAACCTATATACGCCACACGCCGATGCTTGTCTCCATGGAATAACTAGAGGGCTTATTATCGAGCTTGCAGCTGAAATAGGAATTGTCTGTGTGGAGAAAAACATTTCCCTCACAGAGTTGTATGCTGCTGATGGAATATTCTGTACAGGCACCATGGGAGAGCTTACGCCTATAGTAGAAATTGACGGAAGAAAAATCGCTAGAGAAACGGAAATTTTTAACAGATTGATAGAAGCATTTGATAGAAAAAAAGATGTGTACTGTACACCGATTCTATAACTAAGCTATTAATGCGAGGTAAAACCAGATAGAGAAAGAAGAGATTAAGTATCTTGCTTCTCGATGGATGCATACTTCAATAAAGTTGTTCTGCAGATACTGGGTCTAGACATTACTCTAGGTCAGATCTTATTGTTGTGTATTGCATGGATCTTATCCATCATCTTTTATCACCTATTTTCTCGATCCAGCAAGGTTAATCGGTTACTGGATCAGAATAATATAGGCGATCAGAAACGAAGAAGCTTAAAGTTTATCCTTGCTTATCTGATCGTCTCTGTTTTATTCCTAGTCATTTTGAGGATATTAGGCGTAGATCCGACTTTCTCCCTCGGAAAACTGGCTGTGTCTCTTTCCTTGATAGTAGATCTGATCATATTCGTTCAGGCGGCAAGGTTGATAGACTGGATTATTTCTAACCTATTTATCCACCGATACTACATCAATCGTGATGCTCGGAAGAAAGGGGCTCAGGTAACGCGTAACACAGAGCGGACTGCCAGTACGGTAGTGCAGTACATAGTATTTGCGGCAGCAATCGTTATTTTCCTTAATAACAACGAAGCATTCGATTTTAGTTTTTATAAGAAAACCTGGCAAGATAGCGACGGGAATACAGGAGCAATTGAGTTTAAAATTTCTAGAATATTCGTAGTTGCGTTGATATTTCTGATTTCTCGGCTCTTGATCTGGTTGATTACACAGTTGATTCTCTATCGTGTGTATAAGCGCCGCGGAGTAGATACTGGATCTCAATATGCCATCAATCAACTCATCAAGTACTTTATATACTTTATAGCTACGTTGATGGCACTAGACCATCTCGGCATCAATATGACCTTGATTCTGACGGGTGCGGCAGCATTGCTTGTAGGTATCGGACTGGGGTTACAACAGACTTTTAATGATTTTATTTCTGGAATTGTTTTACTGTTTGAGCGGACAACGAGTGTGGGTGATATCCTAGAATTTGACAATACGGTGGGAGTCGTTAAGAAAATAGGATTGAGGTCTTCCATTATTGAAACCCGACATAATGTAACCATGGTTGTACCTAATAGTCGATTAGTCAATGATAAAGTCGTTAACTGGACTCACTATGACAACAAGGTTAGGTTCGATATAAAGTTAGGTGTATCGTATGGTACAGATGCGGATATGGTTAAGAAAATTTTACTGGAATCGGCAAGAGACAATGCCCATGTCATTGAATATCCTTCTCCGCAAGTCCGATTCGTAGATTTTGGTGCCAGCGCATTAGAATTCGAGTTATTGTTTTTTTCTCGCAAGTTTTTATTCATAGAAGATGTTAAGAGTGATTTGAGGTTTGACATCAACAGAAGATTTGCGGAAGCGGGGATAACCATACCATTTACTCAGATGGATATAAACATCAGAAATAGAGAATAATAGTCAATTTCTTATTCCGGCATGTTTTATGAATACTAAGTGAGTCAGAGATTCGTTACATAACATACCTAATAAAGGAAAAAGTGATTAAAAATATAAGCGGCTACACCTTCATCTTATTTATAGTGGGGTTCAGCCTTTCGGCAAATGCTCAAAAAGGTTATGAACTAGGCGGATGGCTAGGAACCAGTTTTTACTATGGTGATCTCAACAATCGCTTGAGTATTCACAAGCCAGGACTGGCAGGGGGATTAATGGCAAGAAGAAATTTTAATTCTCGAGTGTCGGCTACGGCTTCCTTAAACTATGGTAGAATAGGTGGGGACGATGCTGATTCTCCTAACACATTCGAACAAAACAGAAATTTAAGTTTTAAGTCAGATATCTTTGATTTTTCGGCGACCATAGATTTTAA
>CAZFJO010000077.1:4862-9226 GCA_964518915.1 uncultured Saprospiraceae bacterium | reverse complement strand
TATTTGCCAGTTATCACAATGCATTTACCGATTACCTGGACGATGTGTCTAATACCTATCCAGACTTTACGACGTTATTAAGTCGACACGGTCAGACTGCAGTAGACTTATCCGATCGATCTCTGATTGAAGGCATAGGAGTTGCTGGAAGACAGAGAGGAAACAGTAAGAACAACGATTCATATTTTTTCGTAGGGATAGCACTGATGAAGTACTTCGGATCACTAGAATGTCCTAAAATTTCCAACGGTAGATAAACCGATTACATGTACAGGGAGAGTGCGTCGGAATGTTTTCCTTCGTTGATCCACTTTCTAGCTTGTAGATCTCTTTCAGACTCAGAAAGATTTCTTTCTCTGGATTTTATAATTGTCTCGTCCTCTGGAAATGCTTCTAGTGCGGCAAGCGAAGCGATTTCATTACCGGTAAGAATTTTACTTTTTAGTAAAGGAGAAGGAAGTCGATCATAACCTATAACAGGGTTGACTACACTCTGGTATATATCCATAATGGCAGGACCACTTGCTCTTACATAGTGGGTCCTTCCTAAGCGTCCCATCAGGTCTATCTTGTGAGGATCTATCCTTCCTTTTTCAGTAAGAACATCTTCTTCTATATGCATACAGACTACCTCACAGATGATAAGATGACCAGCCCCACCATGTTGTCCGAGGATAATGATATCCTTGACGATACATTCCATATTGACAGGTGATTCATCCACCATGGAAGCAGCAACTTCTGTGGCCTCTCTAGGTGTCAATCCAGACTTAGTATATTCACTCACACCTTCTGGAAATTCCACAGAGGTTATGGCCATCTGTCTTACGATGTCATGATTAACAACACTGATGGTAAGTCCTACACCTACGGATACATTGTCTAGTGTATGCTTAGTCGTGTTATCTGAAACCCGGCGATTAGAAGAGAAGACAACAGTGGGTGGATTAGAGCTGAAGGCATTAAAGAAACTATAGGGAGCAAGGTTGTCTTTTCCTTCTTTATTTCTTGTAGAAACGAAAGCTATAGGTCTAGGTGCAACAGCCCCGATGATATGTTGGTGTAAATCCTTGGTGGGGATTTCTTGAGGGATTATTTTTCTTTTCATAATTCACAGCTACTTAGTGAATCTAATGTAAGCGCTTCCTACCTATTATTGTAACGTATGTAAGGAAGATATAAAACTCCTTTTCATTTACTCGCAAGACGATGCGAACGAATGGATAAATTTTCTGGGCCTTTCATGGAAGCTGATAAGATGTTTTTCAGCTATGCAATTATTTCCCTAAGACTTCTTTTAAGAATTCATCTTTCTTTCTTCTGCTTACTGGAACATTGCTTTCATCAGACATAACGACAACACCTTCTGGGAGGTATTTTTCTATGTGCTCGATATTAATGAGATGTGATTTATGCGTACTGAAAAAACTATAGTTAGAAAGCATCTCTTTATACACACCGATGTTATAAGAGCTAAGGATAGAAGAACCTTTTACGGTGTGTATGTAGGTGTATTTCTGTTCTCCCTCACAACGTATAATATCCTTGACATAAATAAAATCATAGGACTGACTTCCTGGTATTGCAATCTTAGAAGATTGTTTATTAAGGTGTTCTATATTGTGTTTTAATAAGTGATATCTTCTATCGTTTTCTTTTACTTCAATTTTCTTGATTGCTTTATTCACAGCTTCTATTAAGACATCACCTTTTATAGGTTTTAGAAGATAATCAACAGCACTTACCTTTAAAGCATCAAGGGCATAATCACTGTAGCCAGTAACGAAAATTATTTCGAACGATATTTCATCGAACAGTTCCAGCAACTTAAAACCTGATCCTCCAGGCATTGCAATATCAAGAAAGATTAAATCCGGATTGGTTTTCAGAATGAGGCTCTTTCCTTCTTGGATGTTTTTAGCGACGCCACAGACTTTTATACTTGGACAGAACTGATTGAGTTTTAGCTTTAATACTTCAGACAGCTTGACTTCATCATCTATAATAATAGCGGATACCTTTTTGTCCATGTTTATAAAGTTAATTATGGCTGTGCGTATTATGGCAGTTACCAGTATGTTTTTATTCGAAAAAAAGAGATAACTTATTTTTACCAGATCTTGATATCGGTAATCTTTTACCGGACCTCAACTCTATGGATGAATCTGAATTATGAATATACTTAATATGTTTTACAGCAACCAGTAAACTGCGATGCACCCGGATAAATTCAGAAACAGGAATCTGTTCTTCAAGTGATTTTATGGTGCGACAGACACAATACTTCTTACCATCAGTTAGATATATTTCTGTATAATTAGAATCACTCTTCAAGAACATTATTTCTGAATAGTGTATGATCCTTTTTCCTTCTTTAGTAGGTATACATAAATACTCGTGTCTTATGGTCCTTCCGACAACTTTAAGTTTCGTTCTCGTCTGCGAAACCACTTGTGATGTAATCATAATTAAAGTGTTTAATACTTAACTAAGATAGTCCTCTTTATGAGGATAACATGAAACTTTAAGACTACCGGTATACCTGGTCGGATTATCGGTCTCTATGATTTATATCTGAAATTGATAGTGGCCTTGGTTCCTGAGGCGACGCCAGAAGTAATAAGATCAACTATGTCTATACTTACAGCGATCACATTGTTTTGATTTAAGGTAGAGATCCGATCTTTTACAATCTGGATGCCTCTGGAGATGTGTTCGGATCTCCTTAATTCTGCTGCAGCCTTTCTTCCTATACCGTTGTCTTCGATTATAAACTCTATGGCATCTTCGTTTATAGCGCTTACAGTAACAGTAAGTATTCCCTTGCGATCTGTCAGGTGATATAATCCATGGTTAATGGCGTTTTCTATAAATGGTTGAACAATCATAGGAGGGATAGGAAAATCGGAATCTATGTTGCTATCCATGATTAATTCATAGTCATATTTTTCATCGAAGCGCATGTGCTCTAGGGTAAGATATAGGTTGAGAAGTTTTACTTCTTGCTGGACAGGAAAAAACTCATTTTTAGCTGATTCTAAAATCAACCGCATCAGAGATGCGAAGTCAGCTAGGTAATCATTGGCCTTGTTAATTTCTTTAGTCTCGATATAGTATTGGATAGAACCTAGTGCATTGAATATAAAATGAGGATTCATCTGCGACCGCAATGATTGTAATTTTAGTGCATTAATTTTAGATTGTAATTGTGATTCAATCAAGTCTTTTTTCACCCCTTTTCTTTTCAAGAGAAGATTTGCGACAGACACTAAAAGGAATAAAATGGCTAAGAGAAACATAACAAACCACCAGAATTTTTCCCACCAAGATTCAATATCTACAGATACCTGTAAGACCATATCCTCCCCATGGCCTCTGTCGTTAATTTTTATAATCCTCTTTCCAGAACTTGCTGGATTAACGTAGACAATGTTTTTATCATAAGAAAGGACATCATGTTGAATATTACTGTTGGCTTCTACAGCATATTTCCATTTTTTAGAATTATTGTAGAAACTATAATCATAGTATGAGTAGTAAATAGAAAAAGAGTCAACACCATAAGGAAGATCTACTTTATCACCATTATTAATAGGTCTTGAGAATCGTGCTTCTCCTTGATAATACTCAAGTTTCTGTAAGACCATTCTTTCTGATCTTTTAAGATTCAACAAGTCATCTGGATAGAAAGAAGAAAGCCCATTGATGGTGCCATAATAGTACTTTCCATTATGGTCTTCACAGAAGGCGAAGCTATTGGTTTCGTTTTCTGATAGACCATCTGCGACATCATAAGTGTTGATAACCTTGTAATCATTATTCATGACGGTTATACCATTGAATGTCCCTATCCAGAATAACTCATTGTCTGCATCATAATGTATACTGCCGATTGAATTATTACTTAGCCCTTGGCTTCCATCTACGTGACTAACAACCGTGTCTGATTTTACAATGTATATGCCACGGCCATATGTTCCTAAAATGAATCCATCATCTGTAGGGTAAAAATACTTAGCCCATATATCAGTAGAAGTTATATCTGCATTATGAATAAGCGTGTTGTTCTCATAAGTATATTTTTTCACCCCTTTACTTGTTGCTAGATATAGAAAAGGTGGCTGGGCATAGATGTCATATACATCCGCATCTATATCTGCAATCACAGGATTAAAGGTTCCTGATTTTTTATCATATAAACCGACCTTTCCATCACCCACCATTTTCTTAAGCTCTAGATTTTCTTTCCCTCCACCGAAAAAAATTAAATCCTTTCCATACGGAGAAATGCACTTAGGACGATAGTCAAGATTGATATCTATGAATTGATTGTCTTGAAAAGAATACCTCTGAAAACCAAATGA
>CAZFJO010000077.1:0-4762 GCA_964518915.1 uncultured Saprospiraceae bacterium | reverse complement strand
AATGAACCAGACCATTATAGGTGTTGAATAGTATATGCCTGGTATAATCATCGGAATAGAAATCAACAATCGTATTGCGCGAAACATTGATGGCAGGACTGAAGTCTATAGGCGTCGACCCATCAATAGGATAGAGTAAGAGTTTTTCCATTCTCCTATAATCTGTGCTTAATCCCATAAGTTTATTTCCTTGCCTGTCTTGCTGAACAACGATCCGATTGTATGGAGAACGGATAGAAGAAGCAACCTTTCCTACTTCATTAATTTTTAATATTTCTAGTGTATCGTTTCTTACCCATAGCTCACCTTGTATGTTTCCTATTATCTGATCAACAGAGCTAGATATGACAACACAATTTTCTTCTTCACACCTACTTAGTCTACGGTCATTGTATAGGACATACCACACCCCTTTACCTTGTTGATATATGTTTTTAACCTTATCTGCCTCAACCTTAAAACTGGACGTAAAAACTTCAGATAAGTTATCTAGAGAAGCGCTGGAAAGAAAGCCAGCACCATCTATATAATTCATGTTTCTGCCATCTATAGAATAGGTACTTCCTCTAGACCTATTATCTAGGTTTTCGATATGACCACTGTCTGTATTTAATCGATATAGATGGGGTTCAGCATCAGCGACAATAAGCAGAGATTTATCATCAATAACAGTTACTGAATTAATCTGTCCGGATTGTAATTCTATGGGTAACTTAATAAGTGGTTGGAATTGACTTCCGTTGAATAACTGGACACCGTACTTAGTGAAAACCCAGAACTTACCTTCTGCATCTCGCATGGTCTTTAAAACGATTCTGTCTTCTAAACCTTCTTGGATTCCATTTTGGTTTTCAGATATAATTTTTTGGGAGCAGAGTGAATGGCAGCTCAGGATAAGACATACTAGTGCTAGATATGTCGTTAACCTTAATCTGCTGATTCTAATGTGATTCATGTAACCTCGACAAGATATATTATATCTATCACATCTTTCTCAAGATTCTGAGGATCGGCTACTATGATAAGAGGATCGGTTATTTTACGAAGTCACAATTTTTTCTTCTAACCACTCTCTAGCTGCTATGAAGGCCATTCCCCATGGTGATACATAATCATTTCTGTTGTCAGGATAGTGTGCCCAGTTCCATGGAAAAAAAGAACGTTCGATATGCGGCATCATAACTAAGTGTCTTCCGTCATTGCTACACATCATGGCTGTGTTATAGTCGCTTCCATTGGGGTTAGCAGGGTATGAATCATACCCATACTTAGCTACGATAGAATACTTGTCTTCGCCTTCCGGCAAATAGAATTTTCCTTCTCCATGTGAAATCCATACGCCTAGTGTAGAACCGACTAATCCATTAAGCATAATCGATGGACTTTCTTGAATCGTTACTGAGGTAAACCCACTTTCGTGTTTATTAGATTCATTGTGCAACATGCGTGATTTTTTCTCCAGATGCGGGTGGATTAAATCAAGCTCAATAAAAAGCTGACACCCATTACAGATGCCGACACTAAGGGTGTCTTCTCTGCTAAAGAAATTGTCAATTACTTCTTTAGCCCTTGAGTTATATTTTATAGCTCCAGCCCATCCTTTAGCCGAGCCCAGCACATCACTATTAGAAAATCCTCCGACAGCACCTAAAAATTGAATGTCTTCTAGATTTTCTCTTCCGGAGATGAGATCCGTCATGTGTACATCTCGCACCTCGAAGCCCGCTCGGTACAATGCATTGGCCATTTCTCTTTCAGAATTAGACCCTTTTTCTCTTAATATAGCAGCCTTGATTTTAGGCTTGTTGGTTTTCGGAGAATCTATTTTTCCAGTAAACGTAGATGGAAAAGAATATGCAAGCGGCTGGTGCTTATAGTTATTATACCTTTCTTCTGCTTTATTACCTGCAGATTGCTCACGATCCATAAGGTAGGAAGATTCATACCATGCATCTCTATATGCAGATACAGAAAGAGAGGTTGATGAATCGCCATAATTTACAATGGCTGCATCACCAGTTATTATTTCTCCTATTTTTAAGTAAGGAATACGGTCGGCATTCAAGTGTTCTTCCAGTTGAGGACCACCTTGTAGAACAACGCCGGCGTTTTCAGAAAATGCGGCGGTGATTAAATCTTGGGCAGGAAGTAAACCCAGGTTTACGTTAAAAGATACATCTCTAGAAGAAAAACACATCTCTAGAATGCAGGTGATTATTCCTCCTGCCGAAATATCATGACCTGCTGTAACATAGCCGTTTTTAATGGCAGATTGTACACTGTTAAACAGCTTGACTAAGGCATTGCTATCACTAATATCTGGAGCAGTATCACCGAGTTGATTCAAGGTCTGCAAGAACGATGAACCTCCCAGAGCCATAGGTGCAGAAGAGAAGTTTAAGTAGTATAAACTTCCTCCACCTACCTTAGCTACGGGCTCAACAACTTTAGTAATATCCTCACAATGACCACACGCAGAAACAATAACTGTCCCTGGCGCAAGGACGGTTTTATCCTTGTATTTCTGTGCCATGGACAATGAATCCTTACCCGTAGGAATATTTATTCCGAGAGAGATCGCAAGATCGCTTATCGCTTCGACAGCTTTATACAGTCGGGCATCCTCACCTGGATTCTTACAAGGCCACATCCAGTTAGCAGACAAGGATAGGGATTTTATAGAATCAGGAAATGGGGACCATACGATGTTAGTCAAGGATTCAGCCAGGGCATTTCTTGCACCTGCAGCAGAGTCTATTAATCCACTTGCTGGGGCATGTCCGATACTGGTTGCGACGCCTTCTTTTCCATTATAATCAAGGGCCATTACTCCGCAATTATTGAGGGGTAATTGTAGGGGACCGCAACATTGTTGAACGGCAACTTTTCCACCGACACACCGGTCTACTTTATTCGTCAACCAGTCTTTACATGCTACAGCTTCTAATTGTAAAACTTGTTCCAGATAAGTTGTGAATAGATGGGTTTCGTAACTCGCCGGAGTAAGATTTTTAGAAACGGTATGGTCCTGGATCAGTGTTTTAGGACTATTGCCGAAAAGGTCATCTATGCCTAAATCTATGGCTTGTCTACCCGTCTCTTTATTATTGAAAACAAATCGGTGATCTTCTGTTATTTCTCCCACAACGTACATGGGTGCTCGCTCTCTTTCTGCGATTTTTCTGAGTAGATCAACATCTTCTTTTTTTATGATAAGCCCCATTCTTTCTTGAGACTCATTGCCTATGATTTCTTTATCGGAGAGTGTAGGATCTCCTATAGGTAATGATTGTATTTCTATGGTGCCACCTGTTTCTTCCACAAGTTCTGATAGACAATTGAGATGGCCTCCAGCTCCGTGATCATGTATAGAAACGATGGGATTGTTGCTTGATTCTACCAGTGCGCGGATGGCATTGGCTGCGCGTTTCTGCATTTCAGGATTAGACCGTTGTACGGCATTAAGTTCTATGCCTGCACCGAAAGCTCCCGTGTCTGCAGAAGAAACGGCTGCTCCTCCCATACCGATGCGATAGTTGTCTCCGCCTAGAATGACAATCACATCTCCCTTCTCAGGGGTATCTTTTTTACTCTGCTCAAGGACACCATAACCGATACCTCCAGCCATCATAATTACCTTGTCATAACCTGTAATTATGTTGTCTTCTTCATGTTCATAAGTCAGTACAGACCCAGCGATCAATGGTTGACCGAATTTATTACCGAAGTCACTGGCACCGTTAGAAGCCTTGATCAAGATGTCTAGTGGCGTCTGATACAACCAGGGTCTTTCTTGAATCCTTGATTCCCATATCCGCCCTTCTTTATTCCTAGAGTAAGCAGTCATATATACTGCTGTTCCAGCTAGAGGTATAGAGCCCTTGCCTCCAGCAAGTCGATCTCTTATTTCTCCTCCAGATCCTGTAGCAGCACCATTAAATGGTTCTACGGTAGTAGGAAAGTTGTGGGTTTCTGCCTTAACAGAAATCACAGAATTAAAGGAACGTGAAGTGTAGTTCGATGGAACATCACCCTGCTCTGGGGAGAACTGTTCTGCAACAGGCCCTTTTATAAAAGCGACATTATCCTTATATGCAGAGACAATGTTTTCAGGATGTTCTTTAGATGTTTTTTTAATTAGTGAAAAAAGAGAGTCTTCTTTTTCTTGTCCATCTATGACGTAGGTGCCATTGAATATCTTGTGCCGGCAGTGTTCGCTATTTACTTGCGAAAACCCAAACACTTCTGAGTCCGTCAGCTTTCTACCTAGTTTCGTTGACAATTGATTCAGGTAATCTACTTCTTCGCTATTGAGGGCTAGACCTTCTTTTAGGTTATAAGCACCGATGTCCTCTATGTGCAGAATCGACTCAGGTTGTATATCAATTTTAAAAAGATCTTGGGTGAGTCCTGAGTGCTTCTGCAATAACATCGGATCATATTCCTGAGATTCCTCAGGAATCTTGTCATAAGCCTCTATTCTTAACAAGCCTGATAGTCCCATGTTTTGCGTGATTTCTACTGCGTTGGTACTCCAGGGAGTGATCATCGTGGCTCTAGGACCTACATAAGTACCAGGTACTGAAGATTGTGCAAGTAATTCTGCATCACCGAGCAACCATTCTAGACGTAGAATTGCATCTTGACTTAATGAGGAAGAGCCTTGTACTGCGTAGATTCTGTCAGAGGAATTTCTGAAGAAAGTGATCATGATTGTTTATTTATCTGTCACAAAAGACAAAGGTAATTTTTTAATCATATA
>CAZFJO010000076.1:11324-13918 GCA_964518915.1 uncultured Saprospiraceae bacterium | reverse complement strand
TAGCTTACGGAGGAAATAGAACAGATGTTTCTTATACTTCTTTTCCTAGATGGAATGAGATAGCTAAGTTCTTACCTGAAGGTTCTGATGTAACTACGTTCCCACCTACATATGGAGGGGATCCTGGAAATGCTGGTAACGATTTCATCGTGTTGAGATATGCAGATGTATTGTTGATGCATGCTGAGGCTATTTTAGCAGGTGGACAGCAGACTTCTAATAGTGGTGCTATTGAATCATATATGGCGGTTAGAGCTAGAGCAGGATTCGATCCTGTAGATGACAGACCTACTGCGCTTACTAAAGAAGATTTATTAGTTGAAAGACGCGTAGAATTGGCATTCGAAAATCAGCGTTTCTTCGATCTACAAAGATTCGGAGTTGCTGATGCTGTATTAAGCGCTCATGCTGCTGATAATGGTTATACAGATTACGATGCTAGAAAATTATTACTGCCTATTCCTTCAAGAGAGATTAACTTGAGTAAAGGGCTATTAACCCAAAACGCAGGTTACTAATCTAAAAAGTGAAAAAAATGAAAAAAGAAAATAATAGTTTACGTAAAGCATTGAGAACTATCCTTTGCTTTTCAATAGTCATCTTGTTTGCTGGATGTGAAGACCAGTTCGAGTTTGAATTACCAGAAGCTAACTCTATCGCAGATACAGTATTTCCTAATGCTAACTTTTCATATGCCTCTGGAGTTGATGATTTCAGAGAAATAAAATTTACGAATCTTTCTGTTGAGTCTATCGCATATGACTGGGACTTCGGTGGTGGTAATACATCTACTGAGAAAGATCCTACCTTTACCTTTTCAGGAGAAGGTGTTTTTCCAGTTACCTTAACGGCTAGAGATGGTAATGGAGTTGAAGGTACTACAACCATAGATGTAATGGTTGTTGAAGGACCTTTCCAGCCCGTTATTATAGAAGCAGGATTTGAAGACGGAACACTTCCAGATGGTTCTGGAGATGGAAGAGATTCATGGAGAAATAGTGATTTAGGTGGTGTAATTCAGATTACAGGTAGTCCAGTAACATTTGGTGATCAAGGAGCAAAGCTTCCTAGTGATCAGACGCGTGTAGGATACCAAGAAATTACAGTAGAACCTAATCAGAATTATGACCTTGCTTTCTGGTACACGATGCTACAAGGATCAGCTGATCCATTCGTTGTTGTATCTGTTTTAGGAGTTACTCAAGCAGGTGGAACCATTACGGATAAAGCGGTTATTCCTGAGTTTACTCTAGCTTCAGTGACTGTTAACAATGTTGACGATCCGGATGCTTATCTTGAACAACAATTGTCGTTTAATTCTGGAGAGAATAATACAGTAGCCATTTACTTTACCAATGGACCTGTAGAAGCTCGATTGGATAATTTCACAATTGATGTAGGTGCTGAAGGTTCTGTGCCTCCTTCTGCAGGATTCAATGTCGCTCAGAGTGAAGCTAACTTCCTAGAGTATAATTTCGAAAATACATCAACCGGTGCTACTAGTTATGAGTGGGATTTCGGTGATGGGAATATGTCTATGGAAGAATCTCCGACACATGTATATGATTCACCCGATGTATACACCATAACGCTTACTGCTTCTAATGATGTAGGTTTATCTACTACACTTAGTAAGACGATAGAGATACTTGCGCCGGTAGACGCTGGTTTTACTTTCCAGGTTGATCCAGATGATTATAGAACATATCATTTCATGGATGCTTCAGAAGGTGCTGTTATGTTGTTGTGGGAATTCGGAGATGGATTCCAGTTTACCGGAATGAACCCTTCTCATACATACGCAGAAGATGGTGTCTATACAGTTACTATGACTGCATATAGTGTTACTGGTAATACGGATCAGACTACTGAACAATTGACGATTGCACAAGGATTTATTGTACAGGTTCTTAACGGTACGTTCGATGAATTTACATCGAATACAGGTGACAATGCGGATGCATGGGATATGACACCTAATAGTACAGTTGTAGATAATGACGGAAATGAAATAGATAGTCCGTATCGAGCAATATGGAACAACACTGAATTGAACAGTTACATAGATGCAACTTATTGTACTAACGAACAACCTAACTCTACCTCTGACGGATCATTTATAAATGGAACGAAAACAAGAGGAGGGAAGTTTAGCGCCAACTGTAGAAGACTATACCAAGTAGTTACTGTTGAGCAAGGTGCTACCTATAACTTTTCTATCGATACAAGATCTGAAGCAGAAGGAATCAACACAGAAGTATTTATCTTAAATACTGAAATCACTACAGAAGCTGGAATCGATGCTTCTAAGAGTGACCCAGCCATAGATGCATACTTTGAGATTTCTAATGACTTTAATACAGATAAGGAAATGTTTACGAATAGTACTTTCGAGTTTACAGCTACTTCTAATAAAGTAGTTATTTACGTCAGAGCACTTAATGCTGTAGATAGCAGTAATGAAGTATTCCTTGATAACGTAACGATTGTTGCGAAATAATTCTGATGAAAAAATCTATAATTAATAAAAACCATTCAGGATTATTCCTGAATGGTTTTATTCTACTATTACTTGTAGTAATGTCCTTTATGTC
>CAZFJO010000076.1:0-11224 GCA_964518915.1 uncultured Saprospiraceae bacterium | reverse complement strand
ACAACCAATTCTAAGTATTCTCGGACAGAACTTAGAGAGCAGTTGGTTCCTGGAAGTAATTCAACCAACTGGACGTTTGCCCAGGGAGCTTATATGAAAGGAACATTAAAAGTAGATCAGATTTCTAAGGAAGATGATGGTGATCCTCATAGGGTTATTGTAATGCAGATTCATGGAAGACTATCTAATAATCAGAGAGATTTAATTAATGAAGACGATAATAATGCACCTCCTATTCTTAAAATATATTGGAATAAAGGGAGGGTGAGAGTGCATAGAAAAATATTGAAGGATTTAGATGTTAACGATGTTGATATTCTGAGAACTTCAGCATGGACAGATGAAGCTGAGTGGCTCGGCGATCCCGTTGATTTTGATTCATTTACTCTTGAGATAAAAGTCTCTGATGGGTATATGGCTGTCATTCTTAACGGAGAAGACAAACTCGAATACACCGACATTCATGTGGCTAAATGGGGAATATTTGAAAATTACTTTAAAGCTGGTAATTATCTTCAGAGTTCCGATCCCGAAGCTTCATCTACCATAAAATACTATGATTTAGAAGTTAGTCACTAAGATTAGTGTGACTCAATTTATATTTAACCACCACCTTTCATTGTAGATTATTGTCAGATATAGACTCCTGAAAATGAACAGATTTTACATACTGTATTGTGTTATCAGAAACTTGAATCTGCATGGTTTTAATAGACCGAAAATGTATGTGAGTGTAGAACACTTTATGCTTGGAAATACAAATACAATGACCTTTTACTATTCAGAAAAAAACCTCAACAAATCTAGACAATAGTGATCGGTAGATGGATGATATATAGTTTCTTTATTCTAGTTCTGAATACTACACCAAGTGTTTCTCAGAACCATCCTAGTCTTACTTTAACAGAAAGTGCTGTTTTAGATATTAGAGAAAATCTAGACAATTACCCTTTATTCGCGAAGGTACTTACACTTACTAAAGAAGATGTAGATTTAGAAATTCAAGAAGGCATAGATGTACCTATTCCTAAGGATATGGCAGGAGGGTATACACATGAACGCCATAAGAAAAACTTTTTCATACTCCAGAAAGCAGGCAATCTGTATCAGATAACTGGAGAAAAGAAATATGCAATATATGTAAGAGATATGTTTTTAGCATATGCAGAGATGTATCCTACTCTTCCTATACACCCTACGGATCGTTCCTATTCTACAGGAAAAATATTCTGGCAGTGTCTCAATGATGCTAACTGGTTGGTTTATGCTGCTCAGGCATACGATTGCATCTATAATTTTCTGAGTAAAGAAGAAATCAGCTTACTAGAAAAAGACTTGTTCAGACCTATGGCAGATTTCTTGTCTATTGAAAATCCTAAATTTTTTAATAGAATACACAATCACAGCACCTGGGGGAACGCTGCAGTAGGAATGATAGGACTGGCCATGAGTGACGAAGATTTAGTAAAAAGAGCGCTGTATGGATTGACGGAAGATGATGTAAAAGATAATGCGGTTGACAACGATGGTGGATTTATTAAAACGCCGGGCGTACAAGAAAGAGGGTTTTTAGCTCAGCTGGATTATTCGTTTTCTCCCGATGGATATTTTACAGAGGGTCCGTATTATTTAAGATATGCTATTTTTCCATTCCTCGTTTTTGGTAAAGCGCTGATCAACAATCGACCTGATTTAGATTTAATGAATTATCGCGATGGCATACTTACTAAAGCGGTTTATGCCTTGCTAAATCAGACTGACCCTAACGGACTGTTTTTTCCTATTAACGATTCCCAGAAAGGAATGTCATGGAATGCTCGAGAACTGGTTACGGCTGTTGATGTACTTTACTTTTATAACCGAGATCCAGAATTGTTATCCATAGCAGAGAAACAAGGAGTGGTATTATTAGATGAAGGAGGTTACGCTGTTGCAAAAGGAATCTCAGAAGGATTGTCACAAGATTTTCAGCAGAAACCCATCGTATTCGTGGATGGCCCTGATGGAGATAAAGGAGGAGTAGGTATATTAAGAAGCAAGAATACAGATCATACTTGTCTTGTGATGAAATATTCAGCGCAAGGAATGGGACATGGACATTTCGATAAATTATCCTACTCTATGTATGACTTGTCAGGAGAGGTAGTTCAAGATTATGGAGCAGCTAGATGGGTTAATATTGATCAGAAAGGTGGAGGAAGATATCTTCCTGAAAATAAAACGTATGCTAAACAGACAATTGCACATAATACACTGGTTGTAAACGAAACTTCTCATTTCTTAGGTAAGGTTAAAAAAGGAGAAGCCCATCAACCAGAACATTACTATTCTGATGTTTCTCAAGAAAACATACAAGTTATTAGTGCTAAGGATTTTCACGCCTACCCAGGTGTTGTTATGCATCGAACAATGATCTTAATGGAGAGCGTTCATTTCAGAAATCCACTGATTATAGATGTTATGAAAGTAGAATCTTCTTCTGAGAATCAGTATGACTTACCCTTGTGGTATATGGGGCATCCACTATCTTGGAGTACACCGTATAATTCGAGCTTAGAAACCCTAGCACCACTGGGTGATAGCTATGGTTATCAGCATATATGGAAAGAAGGAAGTGCTATGCTGGATAAAGGATCGGAGCAGTTTACGTGGTTTGGAAATAGTAGATTTTATACGATGACAACGGCCACTGAACCGGATGACGAAATTATATTTGCGCGAAGCGGAGCTAATGACCCTAATTTTAATTTAAGACACGATCCTGTTCTTATACATAGAAGAAATGACAGCAATACCTTATATGCATCGGTTATTGAATCGCATGGAAGATATAATCCTGTTTCTGAGACCCCGCATAGTCCTTTTTCAGGAATTGAATCGATTGAAATTATATATGATAATAAAGATTACACGGCAATAGATATAAAACATAATTCTGGAGATTCTTGGGAAATCGCTTTCGCAAATGTAGATAATAACCCATCTTCAAGTCATAGTTTAGCGATTGACGGGAGAAAATTGAAATGGCAAGGAGTTATGAGCATAAATGAAAAACTAAAGAAATAGAAAAATATGGAAGAAATTAATATCAAACCAACGGAGGGATTTTTCATTGATGAATCCACACCATGGGAAGAAGTAGCCCCAGGACTGTCAAGACAGATTATGGGATTTGATGGAAAAATCATGCTGGTAAAAGCAAAGTTTGAAACCGGCGCTGTAGGAACCATGCATAAACATTATCATAGTCAAGTTACCTATGTAGAAAGTGGAGAGTTTGAAATGACGATTGATGGTGTAGTTAAAACATTGAAGAGAGGAGACTCTTTCTATGTTTTACCTTGGTTGATGCATGGATGTGTATGCACGAAGCCTGGTATTTTAATTGATGTTTTCAGTCCAGCAAGGGAAGATTTTCTAGGCTATGAAATGAGACAAACTGAACCAGAAGGCATATGAAAAGTAAAGGACTTAGATGGTGGGTTATAGGATTAATTGCTTTAGCTGCAGTCATAAATTACATCGATAGGCAAGCTCTAGGAGTTTTATGGCCTGATATTGCAGAGTCTATGTATCCTGATATGGATTCGGATGGGAGAAAGGAAATATATGCATGGATCACAGGCAGTTTCGTTTTTTTCTATGCTGGTGGTCAAGCGCTTTTCGGAAAAATATTTGACTGGATAGGGACGAGGATAGGATTTGCAATTTCGATAGGAGTCTGGTCCTTAGCTACAGCGTTCCACGCTTTCGCTACAGGTGCATGGTCATTCGCAATATTCAGATCTATTCTAGGTCTTGCTGAAGCAGGAAACTGGCCAGGAGCAGCGAAAGGAAATGCAGAATGGTTTCCGACTCATGAGAGAGCATTTGCTCAAGGGTTATTTAATTCAGGAGCGGCTATAGGTGGAATTGTGGCTATACCATTGATTGCACTTCTGACGGTATATCTAAGTTGGCAGATGATCTTTATTACAATTGGTCTGATCGGTTTATTATGGCTGATTCCATGGTTTTTAATCGTAAAAGCACCTCCAGAATACCATCCTAATATTACGGAAGAAGAAAAAGAGTATATACTTAGTGGACAGAAAGCAGCAGAAGAAGTTGTCGATGAATCTGAATACAATCCGACTACAGCACAATTGTTCGGGCATAAAGAAAGCTGGGGTGTGATTATAGCATCTGCCGCGATAGATCCTATCTGGTGGCTTTTCGTTACTTGGATACCTTTATACCTCAATGGCGTTTATGACATGGATGTTAAGACGATAGGTATATATGGATGGGTGCCATATCTCGGAGCGATGCTTGGTGCATGGTTCGGAGGCCTTTTAGCGCAGAACAGAATTAAGGTAGGCTGGGGAGTCAATAAAACCCGTAAGTGGGTAATCACACTTGGTTGTCTGATTATGTTTCCATCGTTCTTTTTATTAATTGATCCAGCTGCTTTTGCATCTGTATTCAATGGGATACTGGGTCTGATTGGAGTCAATATGGATTCACCTTCAGCTGCGGTAATAATAATGGCTATCATTTTATTTGGATTCCAGACTTCGATTGGAAATGTCCAAACTTTACCAAGTGATATGTTTAGTAAGAAAACAGTAGGAACTTTGTCTGGATTTGCCGGTATGGCAGCTAAATTAGCTGTCTTTGGGTTTACAATTTTAGTCCCTTGGCTCACCAAAGGAGAAAATTATGCTCCAGCGTTTTATGTAGGGGCTGCACTTACAGCAGCGGCATTATTCGCTATATGGGTGTTGATTCCTAGGGTTGAGAAAATAAAAGCAATCTAGAATCTAAAATATATATAACATTAAATTTTCAACAAGTAAAAACTAACACTACAAAAAGATTAAACTTATGAGTAATAAAAAAATAGCGATAGTAACAGGTGCCACAGGTGGTATCGGTTTTGAAGTGGCCAGGAGGCTAGGTAGAGATGGCTATACTGTTGTCTTAAATGGAATAAACGATGCAGAAGGAGCGGAGAGAGAAGCACAACTTAAGGAAGAAGGTATTGATGCTGAGTATTGTGGTTTCGATGTTACTAATGAAGAAATGGTGGCTTCTAACATTAAAAAGATCGGAGAGAAATATGGTAAAATAGATACCCTGGTCAATAACGCAGGTGGACTTGGCGGAAGATCGAGATTCGAAGTTATGACTACAGAGTTTTACAGAAAAGTAATGGCTTTAAACCTTGATTCAGTATTTTTTGCTTCAAGAGCAGCCATTCCATATCTTAAAAAAGGAGAGCATCCTTCTATAATTAATTATACATCTAATGCTGGATGGAATGCAGGTGGACCTGGAGCAGGAATCTACGGAACTTCTAAAGCAGCTGTTCACACGATGACAAGAGCACTGGCTAAAGACTTAGCAGAATATGGCATACGTGCTAATGCTGTTTCTCCAGGAACAATCGACACCGATTTTCATAAGCAGATTAAGTCAACTAAGCCAGAAGTATTCGCTTCATGGGCCAACAATATCATGCTAGGCCGTCTAGGACAACCAGAAGATGTAGCTGGAGTGGTAGCGTTTCTAGCAAGTAAAGATGCATCTTTTATAACTGCAGAAACTATCCAAGTGGGCGGAGGACAAGCACTAGGAATTTAATTTTTATACTATAATAATTAAAAGAATAAAATGAGTAAACTAAATGGAAAGGTAGCCGTAGTTACGGGTGGATCCAGAGATATAGGAAGAGCGATATCTATTAAACTCGCTAGAGAAGGAGCTAAGGTTGTGGTGAATTATTTCAATTCAGAAGCGGCGGCTCAAGAGACACTTGATGAGATAAAATCATTCTCTGGTGATGCCATTGCTGTGAAAGCGGATGTATCAAAATTAGAAGATATTAAAAAGCTAAAAGACGAAACTGTAGCTGCATTCGGAAACAAAGTTGATATTCTCGTAAACAATGCGGGAGGATTGTTTGCAAGGAAGAAGTTGGAAGAATTCGACGAGTCTTTCTATAACTTAGTTATGGATGTCAATTTTAAGGCAACTGTATTCGTCATGCAAGTCTTCGAACCATTGATGGGAAAAGGTGGATCTATAATCAATCTTTCTTCACAAGCAGCTCGTGATGGTGGCGGAGGTGGATCCTCGCTATATGCTTCTTCGAAAGGCGCGGTTACTACATTTACAAGAGGTATGTCTAAGGAGTTAGGTCCTAAAGGTATCAGAGTGAATGCCCTGTGCCCAGGATTAATCAACACTAAATTCCACGATGATTTTACGGCTTCTAATATAAGAGAAATGGTTGCTGGAAAAACACCGCTTAGAAGAGAAGGTCAGGCATGCGAAGTTGCTGATTTAATTTCCTATCTCGCGAGTGATGAATCTTCTTTTGTGACAGGAGCTAACTTTGATATAAACGGTGGCCTAGCATTTAGTTAAACTCAAGTAAAAAATCAAGAAAAATGAAAAAAGTAGTAACATTCGGAGAAATCATGTTGCGACTCAGCCCTCCAGGATTCAAGCGGTTCTCACAAGCGAACTCATTCAACGTAATCTATGGTGGCGGAGAAAGTAACGTTGCTGTTTCCCTTGCTAACTATGGGGTGCCTTCACAATTCATATCACGCCTACCTAACAACGACTTAGGAGAGTGTGCGCTTATGGAATTGCGAAAAAGAGGGGTAGATACTTCTGAAATTGCTCGTGGTGGTGAAAGATTAGGTATTTATTTTCTAGAGATGGGGGCAGTAAGTAGAGGGAGTAAGGTCGTATACGATAGAGCTCATTCTGCCATGTCTACCATAGAGAAAGGAATGATTGACTGGGAAGCAATCTTTAAAGATGCTGGCTGGTTTCACTGGACAGGGATTACTCCTGCACTCTCACAAGGAGCTGCAGATGCTTGTCTAGAAGCAATTCAGGTTGCTAATCGTATGGGCGTTACCGTTTCTACTGACCTTAACTATAGGAAGAAATTGTGGAAGTACGGAAAAGACCCTCGCGATGTCATGCCTGCTCTAGTAGAAGGATGCGATGTTATTCTAGGTAATGAAGAAGATGCAGAAAAGCATTTCGGATTGCATCCGGAAGGTGTAGACGTGACTCAGGGACATTCTGTAGATGCAACAGCCTATCTTTCTGTATTGAAACAGCTTATGGAAATGTTCCCTAGAGCGAAGAAAGTAATAACAACCTTGAGGGGATCTATATCCGCTTCACACAACTCATGGTCTGGTGTGTTGTATGATGGAAAGACCTTGTTCGAAGCTCCATCATATGAAATCACTCACATCGTAGATAGAGTAGGAGGTGGCGATAGTTTTATGGGTGGCTTGATTTATGGTCTTCTGAATTATGAAGACGATCAAGATGCACTGAACTATGCTGTTGCTGCTTCATGCTTGAAGCATACAATTTTCGGTGACGCGAATCTAGTTACTGTGGAGGAAGTAGAAAAGTTGATGAAAGGAGATGCTAGTGGACGCGTAAGTAGATAGATATGTCTGCTGAGGAAAAAAACATAATACGACGGATAATAAAATCAATTCTGGCCATAGGGCCAGGAATATTCGCTATTGGGTATACGATAGGGACAGGAAGTGTAACTTCTATGCTTGTAGCAGGAAGTACTTATGGCATGCAATTGCTGTGGGTCTTGCTACTTAGCTGTTATTTTTCCGGAGTATTGATTTATGTATATGGTAACTACTCCTTGATCACAGGAGAAACAGCCTTGTACGCATTCAGGAATAGGTTGAAATGGGGTGGAGCGATTGGCTTAATGATTATTTTTGGTATTCTGATCGGTCAGTGGAACTCGTTGATCGGTATTGTCGGAATCACTTCTAATATCTTTTTTGAGACCCTTAAGATTTATTGGCCGAGTATAAGTGACCATGAGTATATGACGGTACTTGTCATTGCATTAATAATTGTGGTAACCTTTTATCTCTTACTCTTAAAGGGATCATATACGTTCTTCGAGAAAGTACTGGTCATTTTTGTTTCATTAATGGGGTTTTCATTTCTATTTAGCTTATTCTTAGTATTTCCTTTACCTACAGACGTAATTCAAGGATTGATTCCTTCTATTCCAGAGATTGAAGGAGGGAACATGATGGTAGCTGCTTTCGTCGGGACGACCATGGCGGCTGCAACCTTTCTCTCTAGACCCCTTTTTATCAAGGGTAAGGGCTGGACTAGAAAAGACCTCCATGTACAGAAAAGGGATGCAATAAGTGCAGCCGTACTGATATTCATAATTAGTGGGGCAATTATGGCTGTTTCATGCGGAGGATTGTACTATGATGGAATGCCTATCCAACAAGTAAGCGACATGCCTAATGCCCTTGTTCCAGTTGCTGGAAAATTCGCTGTAACGATTTTCTTTTTCGGGACATTGAGTGCTGGATTATCGTCTATCTTTCCGATACTTCTGATAGTTCCTTTATTGATTGCAGATTATAAATCTGGAGAACTAGATACAACATCTAGACAGTTTAAGATTATAACAGCTGTAGCTAGTGTAATAGGGTTGACCATTCCTTTTGTTGGAGCTAACCCGATTGATGGACAGATCTTGTCGCAGGTCTTTAATGTATTCGTTCTACCACTGGTAATCATCGGTATCATTGTATTAATCAATGGACAATCTTTTAAGAAAGAACACAAGACAGCTACATGGATTAATGTTAGTTTAATTGCGGCATTGATATTTTCATTGGTGATTTCCTATAATGGAATAGTTGCCATTATTTCTTATTTCAATTAGTAAAAAAGTAAAACGCATATGGCGAGGTTTAGTAGAATAGAAGTAGCGCTTAAGATGAAAGAGCAAGGTATGGTTCCACTCTTTTATAATGGAGATGCAGAACTGGGTAAAGAAGTTCTTTCTGCTTGTTATGAAGGAGGGGCAAGATTACTTGAGTTTACGCATAGGGGAGATTTTGCCCATGAAGTATTTACAGAGTTAAGCAAGCATTGTAATAAAGAATTACCTGAGATGATCATGGGTGTAGGTTCTGTAACAAGTGCTGCTGATGCTTCTTATTATATGAATGTAGGGGCTAATTTTATAGTAACTCCTGTGTTAAGGGAAGATATAGCGATGGTCTGTAATCGCCGAAAAGTATTATGGTCTCCTGGCTGTGGATCTCTCACAGAGATCTGTAGAGCAGAAGAACTAGGCTGTGAAGTAGTAAAGCTATTTCCAGGGAGTACATACGGTCCAGGATTCGTTAAATCTGTACGTGCTCCGCAACCATGGACAAGCATCATGCCTACAGGGGGCGTAAGTCCTACAAGAGAAAACCTGACCGGTTGGTTCGACGCAGGGGTTACCTGTGTCGGTATGGGTTCTAAATTGCTTTCTTCTGACCTGGTCGAGAATAGAAAGTATTCAGAAATTACATCGCTTGTACGAGAAACACTTGCACTGATTGATAGTGTCAGAAGTAAGTAACTTCTTACTTGTTACTAAGCATATGTAATCCCTTTATCGTAAGGAAGAGATTGAAGATATTCATCTATTCGTCTTCAGAAGCTAGATTTATATGTCTACTGTCCATCTGGTGAAAAGTCAATTGGGACTTCAATTTATTGGCGTCTTTAATGAAATCTTTTCCGTCACCTTTATCGTGGCCTGAGGCAATTATGGATTCTCCTACCTCTATGGCCTTATCGGGGAGGTCTAAGCATAGATATATGGCAGCCATGTTGTATCTAGCTGCAGCTCGCAGGTTCTTATGGTGCTTATCTTTGGTTTTATATCTATCTGCAACAGATTCATAATACTCAAGAATAGGGATGAAATTTTCTCTTAACACTTCTATCGTTTCGTCATAACGTGTGCTTGCCAGAAGTGTCTTACTGGCTTCAGTTGCATTCTTGAAATCTTTATATTCTCTGTGTTTGTCGGAATCAAGTATTTTCATTTTAACCCTATGAGATGTAGGATTAGCGCCATACATAGCGTTGATGTATTGGTTAGATTTAGCGATTACGTAATCTCCGTATTGTTCTGCGTGCTGGTCATAATAATTAGGAGCGTTAACATTGAAATTATCTCTAGCTTTTTTAGCACTGCTGAACTCTCTAGACTTGTACTCGTAAGAATTGTTGAGATAATTAAATCCTGATTTCTTTTTGTCAGAAGTGTTTTTCTTTACTTTAATACCGGTAAGGAATGGATTTTCTTCCACTTCTTCTTTTTTCTTTTCCTTCTTTTTTTTCTTTTTCTTTTCTTTCCATTCGTTTTTAGGGCCATATACAGTGATATCTCCACTTCCTTGATTATCTGTTTCTACCCAGTAATAGGTAGTCCTTGAGGTGACTTTTCCTTCTTTGTTTTTATTCTCTACTGTGCGATTACGCGCATCACTACGCCCCGGTCTGAATTCATTGACTTCAACTACGATGTCTACATCTGCTTCTGATTCTACTCGATCCCATCCATTGATATGAATGGCATCTAGAATGACCCGCTCATCGTATTGATTGGTTCCTTTATATCGGATAGAATATGTACGCTCATCCGATGAGACATAATGCTTAGGAAATTCAATGCAGTTGAGCCTGACATGATAATTGTCAATATCTACTTTCTGTGGCTTCTGACTAAACGCACTGGTTAAGAGAAGAAAGAGAAATAATGTAAATAGGTTTTTCATTTTCGTTGGTTTAAAGAAGTAGAAATTGAAATAGTATAAAATGGGCTACATAAATTTCAAAAAATTATAATATAATTCAAGTTATCTACAGTAATCAGCTATGAGAAAAATTGAGGTTTTAATATTTTATGAGATTAATATAGGTTGACTATTTGTTATTATTCCACTTTCAATTTTTTAAGCATTTAATAGAAAGATAGAAAATGAAAATTATTTATCAAAATTAGCCAACTAAAGGAGTAAGCAATTTATACATGTTTTGATTGTCCATCAATCCACGACTTCGTTTACTTCTTCCGGAATAAATCTATAATAAATTGATCAACCTCCACTGAGTGGATTAATTCTAACTTTTCATCGGATCTCATTTTTAACCTTCCACCATTGTCTTCTGCATTCATCTTTATATAGTAGACATCCTTGCTCTTGTCTTGCGTATTCCAGTCGTTAAGATGGATGAATGTTTCTTCAGAATTTCTATACCCTGCGCCTGGTAATTCTAATGCTTTCTTGACTAAAAAACTTGGATACACGTAGTCATCATATAAGTTAGCGTCTTCTATATAATCCACCATTTCTTGCAT
>CAZFJO010000075.1:7495-14002 GCA_964518915.1 uncultured Saprospiraceae bacterium | reverse complement strand
AGTAATAGGTTTAGATTAGGATTAACTAAAATCTACAGTTATGAAAAAGATTACTTTATTATTGCTTGCGATCTTTGGAATGGCTTTTCATGTTTCAGCGGGGAACGCTTATGACAACCTTCAAGGATGGTATTACAGTGCTCAAGGGAATTATTCCATTCAGGTGAAAACGTATAGCAACGGGATCCGAGTAAAAGGATTGCCGGGTTATCGGAATTCAGGTTATCAGAAGTTTAGATCTGTAAATTATAACAAATTTAAAGATCGATCGGGGAACATTATTGAGGTTGGAAGAAGAGGTGCTATTAATTATGTGAATCGCCATCGACGGATCAGCCAGACTTTCAGATCTAAGCGATACAACAACTATGGCAATTCTTCATACAGGTCTGACAATAGATACAGACCTGATCGGCGCAATGATTATAATGACATTGTAAGCCAGATGGAAGGGCAGTATCGTGTTCTAGGATCTCGTGATATAATGGAGCTAGTAGATACAAGGGAAGGTATCAAGACTAGGGTAGTGGGCACAACTGCATGGACTTTCTACAATCAAGAATATACAGATGTATGGATAGATGGAAAGGGGAATAAGATTGTCTTTAAAGGCACAGGTATTCTGAAGTGGGAAAGTGCTAGAGGTCGACAAGCCATTACACTTAATAAGATCGAACGAAGGTATTACTAGAGAAGATGATAACCTGGATAAAAAAAGGCGAGCATTTATGCTCGCCTTTCTATTTTAAGCTCCTGTGTCTTTCTTTTTATTCTTTTTCAGTTTCTTCTTGCCTTTGGTTTTACTGGCTAGAAGGAAGGCCTGGTATAAATCAATTACTCCTCCACTCTTGCTAAGTGTAGAGAAAGGCACTCTTTCACTTGTACCTGGCTTCGTTACTTCGATATCCAATTTTCTAGAAGATTCCATAATTATCTCCTTGACCTGAGATGCCTTGAGCTTAGGGAAGTATGACCTCAATACAGCTGCTGCACCAGCTACTACTGGACTCGCCATACTGGTTCCTTGCAGATAAGCGTAGTTGTCGTTAGGCATGGTAGAGTAGATCTGATCTCCAGGCGCGAATACATCCACTTCTTCGGCTCCGTAGTTAGAAAAACCGGAAACTTCTTTTCCTTCCATGGCATGTGACAAAGCACCTACCTCAATCCATGACTTCGGGTTTTTTCTTTTCCAGAATAAAAAACCTACTCCCTTGTCGTAGGTGTCATTAGGGAAGTTCATAGAAGTGTCATTGTTCTGGCTACTGTTTCCGGCAGCATGGACCATCAGCACGTCTTTTTTATCTGCGTACTTAACAGCATCGTCAACAATTTCTTTGTCCCAGGAATGCCCTTTTCCGAAACTCATGTTGATTATAGATGCCCCATTATCGACTGCATATCGGATAGCGTTAGCTACATCCTTGTCTCTTTCATCTCCGTCGGGTACAGTTCTTATTGACATGATTTTTACATGAGGAGCGACGCCATTCATGCCGATATCGTTGTTCCGTATGGCTCCGACAATCCCGGCTACATGGGTGCCGTGTAATGGGTCTGGACCTTCTACATCGTTGTTGCCATAGATTCTTTCCTTGCCATCATCATAGTTGTCTTTTACAATCTCCTTGCGTGAGTCGTAATCTGGGTTATAGTGATAGTCTAGGTCTTTGCGAAGATTCGCCAATTCTCCAGTCAATTCTAGATCTATTACTTGTTTTAGTTCTGAAAAGATCATGGTATCTGCCTTCTCATCTTTAAAAATCTGAGACAGTATGCTCTTCCCTATATTTATCATCTGATCAGAGCCAGGGATATCTGCTACTGACGCTGGAGTTATGGTGTCGCTAGGTAATTCTCCTGATATTGCTTCCAGCGCACTCATCACAGTTCCTACCAGTGGCTCGAACTGTTGTACCTGTGATTCGGCTTGTTTTCTTTTTCTTTCAACTTCTTCTTTAAACGTTTTATATCTGTTGTATTCTTCTAGTTCTTTTCCCTTAAGTGACGCGCTGTCTATTTTTTCATACTTGGTTCTTAACTTAGCATAGAGACGCGTAGCCTCATATGTTTCAGGGCCTACATGGCTTCCATCAGGACCACCTATGAAATTCCATCCGTGGATGTCATCGATGTAACCGTTCTTGTCATCATCGATGCCATTTCCAGGAATTTCATCAGCATTGACCCATACATTGGCATAGAGATCTTCATGTTCGATATCCACCCCTGAATCTATAATGGCTACGATGACTTCTTGACCGGCACGGTCTTTCAGTAAATCGGTGTAAGTCTTGTCAACAGAGACACCATAGGATTTATGATACCAATCTTTAAGATCTGCTTGTCCATTGCTTATTGCGGTTATGAATAATGCAATAAGTAGTAATATTCCTTGTTTAGTCATGGTGTTTCTTTTCTATAACCTCTTAAACCCACAATAATAATGAAGTGATTCAATAAAGTGTGTTAAACAATTACTAAACCAGTAATTGCACGATCGGTTCAATCCAGAAATACTGCGCTGTAAAACACCTTACATAGGTTGGTATTAGGGGCATTCTGAGATGCAGGTGTGAGAGGGTTGCTATATTCCACGCACTGAGTGACTATTCTTACTAAACATAGTCGTAAGACAGTAGATTGTACACAATTGTTTATTAGTTTTGTCGTTTAATATCGGATGATTAGGAGAAGGTGGCAATAAAAATTAATCCAAAGGGATAATGACAAGAAGAATTAAAATTTCCATGAAGTGTTTTCTGTGGACATGGGTCTTATGCTTTATGGCACTGTGCTCCAGAGATTTAACAGCTCAGGAAGTAAAAATAGGAGGAGGATTAGGAGGCGTATTGTACTGGGGTGACTTGACGCCTAAGGATCCTATAGAAGGATTAGGTAACCTAAGAGTGGGAGGCCAGATATTTCTAAAAACATACCTTTCCGATAATTTCGCAACAAGATTCAACTTCATGATAGGAGGATTGCATGGAGACGATGGTCTTGATTCTCGTCCGTCGAGATCTCAACGGAATTTAGATTTCCATTCGACAATTGCTGAATTTTCGTTTATCGGAGAGTACGATTTTTTAAGATTTGACTTTAATTCTCAGAAGGATGGATGGAAGTTTACCATAGGGACTGGATTGTCACTATTTTACTTCAACCCTAAAACAGAATTACAGGGTGTTACTCATGCCTTACAACCCTTAGGTACAGAAGGTCAAGGAATAGATGGTTTTAACGACCCTTACAGTAGAGTAGCACTAGCCCTTCCGATTATCGGAGCCATGAAAATCAAACTCAGCGAGAACCTGACTTTAATTCCAGAGATTTCAGTAAGAATATCATTCACGGATTACCTTGATGACGTCAGTTCGTCTTATGTCAATTTTTTTGAACTGAGAACAGGAAACGGTGATATCGCTGCCGCCTTGGCTGACCGGACCAATGAAGGTATGGGTATAAACGAACCTAGAGATATTCCTACAGGAAGTCAACGGGGTAACCCCAATGTAGATGACTGGTACTTTACAGGAATGATTTCTCTCAGCTACACCATAGGTGAGGTGAACTCAATTTTCAGTAGAAGAGGAGGAGGAAAATACTCAGATTGCCCGACTTTCTAAAATTAAATTCTATAGCGGAAATGATTGACTGTGGTCTAGCTGTTATATATTGAGTTACCAAGAGCACTCATCATGACGGTCAATTCCGGATATAGGCAAGAAATATACAAGACACTATCAGAGGTGTACGGGTATACAGAATTTCGCCCTTTACAAGAAGTCGTCATTTCATCCATATTGAATAGCGTTTCAACGCTGGCAATTATGCCTACAGGTGGAGGGAAATCACTGTGTTACCAGATTCCTAGCATTGTCGGCAACTGGAAAACCATTGTTGTATCACCCCTGATCGCTCTGATGGAGGATCAAGTAAGAGAGGTAAGATCCAGGAACTTATGCGGACTTGCTATTCATTCAGGTATGTCAGAAGACGAGAGAAAAAATGCTTATACTGAATATGCAGAAGCCAGTGCTGGTTTCCTTTTTGTTTCTCCAGAAAGATTGCTGGTTGACGCTACATTTCGTTACATAGAAACTGAAGAGGTTTCTTTAATTGTGATAGACGAGGCACACTGTGTTTCACAATGGGGCCATGATTTCAGACCTGCTTATAGAACATTTCTTTCTAGACTTTCGGCCTTCAAGCAGGCTCGTATTCTTGCCTTAACGGCGACAGCAAGCCCTGCCGTTATCCAGGATTTAGAAGCAGAGATATTTCAGAATTCTGGTTCTACATACGTTGCAAGTTTTAAAAGAAAGAACCTCAAGATTCGCTTAAAGGATTGTGTGCACAAGGAGGTTTACCTGTGGTCGTTACTCTATAATCAGAAAGGATCGAAACTGGTGTTCAGAAGGAACCGCGCGGATGCTGAAAGGCTGGCGCAGAAACTGATGAAAGATGGATTTCAGGCTGGATATTACCATGGCGGTATGAGTTACGTAAGTCGCCAAGAGGTAACGAAACTATGGTTTGATAACTCGCTTGATGTGTTGGTATGCACCAATGCATTTGGCATGGGGATTAATAAAAACGACGTGAGATTAATTGTGCATATGGATATCCCTCCATCGATTGAAGAGTATTATCAAGAGATAGGCCGCGCAGGAAGAGATGGGAAGCCAGCTGATTGCTACATGGTCTATGATGGTCTAGATGTAGTGAGGCACCACATTAACTTTAACCTATATTCATATGCGCTAGAAGACGTGATCAAGGTTTTAAATTTTATGTCCACTGATAATATCGGAGAGAAAGTGTTTCAATCATTTATCACAATAGGTGAGAATCTAGATATGTCCATATACAAGCTGCGAGCTGTACTGGCTCTCCTGAAAAACTTAGAGTATATAGAAGTTTCAGATTCTGTAACCACTCCTTCTAAGATAAAATTTATCTATGAAGTCGCTTCTAAGTATGCTTACAATTCGCATAAAGAAGATGCTTATCAACTCGCGTATATATTGCTTCAGCAATATGAAAATCTATTTACGAATCTGGTAAGTATTTCCGAAGAAGAATTAGCAAAAAACCTAAATTGGACTGTGGATAAAGTTACACAAGAACTTAATGAATTAATGGTTGAAGGACATATTACAGGTAAGCTATTAGAGGATGGAAAAGATGCGTACACCGTAGTAAGAAATTATATCACTAAGGATGATGAGAACTACATTGAACAATTGAGTAAGGTGTATTACAGTCGGTATAAAAGCATCTTGGATTTTGTGTCAGAAGATACCTGTCGGATGCAATTCGTAATGAGTTATTTTGGAGAAGAGAATGAACCTTGCGGCAAATGTGACATTTGCGTAAGCGAAAACAGCAGTAGCCCTGAAATAAATCTAGACACTATAGATAATTCTAACCTCATGAAGCTTGTAACGAACCAAAACGCAGAAGATATAGAAGCAATCCTAGAAAAGTTAAGTCACCTTGAATCAGAAGGAATCATCCAGATAGATAAGGGAAATATGATCGCCACCCAGTGAGTCTTTCTAATCGACATATCACTAAAAAAAGAATCGTTGTTACTGTTACACAATTCTTGAAGTATGATCAACGAATGCTGAGAATAGGTCATTCTCTGAGCCGAGCAGGATATGAAGTTACAGTAATAGGCAGACGAAGCAAGGATGATGATTCAATTCAATATCCATTCGAAGTGAAATTACTTAAGGGCCATTTTTCAGGTGGATTTTTATTTTACGCTTGGTATAATCTCAGGTTGTTTTTTCTCCTGCTATTTACGCGGTCTGATGTTGTATATAGTGTAGACTTAGACACAAGCCTGCCTGGAAGGTGGGCCAGTGTTATTAAAGGGAGTAAATGGATATATGATGCGCATGAACTGTTTTTAGAACTACCAGAATTGAAAGGTAGAAGTGGCGTGCGTATGTGCTGGAGATGGATTCAGAAGCTGAGCGTGTGGGAGCCAGACCTAGCCATAACTGTTAATCAGAGCCTAAGTACGATCCTAAAAAGAGAACAGAATATTGATTACATATCTATAGAGAATAAACCCGCTGGAACTTTTGCTCCTTCGGTAGAAAAACCCAAAAGTCCATTCCAATTGATCTATCAAGGTTCTGTTAATGTAGGAAGAGGGATAGAACTGTATATAGAGGGTATGTCTCAATTGAAAGGATGTGAATTGCACATAGTGGGGGACGGAGACATATTGCAAGAAATGAAGGATAAGGTGCATGAGTTGAGTCTAGAAAAAGTGGTACACTTCCATGGTAAAGTAAGCCCTGAAAACCTCAGAAGGCTTACAGCTACGATGCATCTAGGACTAAATATGCTCGATGGGAATTCTGGAAATTACTACTATTCTCTGGCTAACAAAGTTTACGATTACCTCCATGCAGGTATACCCTCTGTTAACATGGACTTTCCAGAATATGCACAATTGCAAAAATCTACAGACGCCATCGTATG
>CAZFJO010000075.1:5751-7395 GCA_964518915.1 uncultured Saprospiraceae bacterium | reverse complement strand
GGATTGTCCTGTATGGTGCTGTCTGAGTTTAGCGAGCCACTTAGCCGGTTCCCAATATTGTACTTGAGAATCGTGGTATCCGGTAGTAATGAGTAGGGAAGGGTAGTCTTTCTTCTCTACATTGTCATAAGGAGAGTAGGATAATATATAGTCATAAAATTCCTTGATTTTAGGATTGCCCCATTCGTCGAATTCACCCGTCGTAAGAGGAATCGATTCATCGAGCATTGTGTTGACTACATCGACGAAGGGTACGGCAGCAATGACGCCCTTCCATAGTTGAGGTTCAACGTTGTATACAACCCCCATCAACAATCCACCGGCTGACCCTCCCATGGCGTAGAGACCATCTTCAGAAGCGTAACCTTCTGCAACAAGGTGTTTTCCGCAATCAATGAAATCGTTAAAAGTGTTTTTCTTTTTTAACAACTTGCCATCGTCGTACCATTTTCTACCCATTTCTTGTCCTCCTCTTATATGCGCTATTGCAAATGAGAACCCCCTGTCTAAAAGGCTCAGCCTTACCGAACTAAAGTAAGGATCTATGCTATGTCCATACGAGCCATAGGCATATAGTAATAAGTTTTTCTGGGCTTCTTCTCTGTAACCTTTCTTGTAAACAATAGAGACCGGAACCATTATGCCGTCTCTCACAGTGACCATAAGTCTCTCAGACGCATACCTGCTTGAATCAAAGTCACCGACGACTTCTTGTTGTTTTTTAAGAGACAATGATTTAGTAGCTACATCATAGTCGAATGTGGACATAGGCGTAGTCATAGATGTAAACCCGATTCTTACGAATTCAGAATCGAATTCCGGGTTCTTTCCGAGAGAAGCCATGTAAGCTTCTTCTCCGAAATCTACCGTGTTGCGGCTTCCGTTATTCTGCATAATGTCAATCTGTGATAATCCATCCTTCCTGTATTCTAGAGCTATAAAATCATTGAACAGATCAAGGTCTTCTATGAAAGTATCCGCTCGGTGAGGAATAAATTCTTTCCAGTTTTCCTTTCCTAATTGGTCTTCCGACGCAGTCATTACTTTAAAGTTGTACGCACCATCCTTATTGGTTCTTACATACCATCTATCCTCTTTATGTGCTATGCTATACTCCAGATTTCTCACCCGTTCCTGGAACAACATGGGTTTAAAAGTTACATCATCAGCAGGTATAATATGGTATTCTTGAGATAGAGTAGCGTAAGACCCCAGTACGATATACTTAGTTGATTTAGTCTTGTATACGAATGCCCTGAAAGTTTCATCTTCTTCTCTATATACTTCTACATCTTCTGATTGAGGACTTCCTATCTTGTGCCTCATAATCATATATGGCCTCAGGGCATCATCCTTAATGCTGTAGAAAATATAATTTCCGTCGTTGCTCCATACACACGATCCTGTTGTGTTTTTTATCTCATCGCTCAACAAGTTACCAGATACCAGGTCCATGATTTTAATATTGTAGATCCGTCGGCTGACGGTATCTTCACTATAAGCCATGTATCGGTTGTCTTCTGATATGAATAAGCCTCCTAGTTGATAGTAATCATAATCTGCAGCTAATATGTTTTCATCTATGAGCAATTCCTCTTCATTCTCAATGCTCTTTTCTTTTCTAGTGTGGATGGCATATTCCTT
>CAZFJO010000075.1:0-5651 GCA_964518915.1 uncultured Saprospiraceae bacterium | reverse complement strand
ATTCCTCTTCATTCTCAATGCTCTTTTCTTTTCTAGTGTGGATGGCATATTCCTTTCCTTCTTCGAATCTCGATATATAATGGTACCCATTCTTGTAGAACGGAACGGACATGTCAGTCTGCTTGATTCTTCCTACAATTTCATTGAACAAGTCTTCTTGAAAGTCCTTGGTGTCTTTCATCTGCTCTGCAGTATATGCATTTTCCGCATTGAGGTAGTCGAGCACTTCTTGAGTATGGCTATCAGGAGAATCAGCGTTTTTCTGCTCGTCTGATAATCTCATCCAGTGGTAGTCATCTCGGCGTTCTTGACCATGGATGTGAGAGCGGTGAGGGTTTTTATTAGCAATGGGTGGCCTCATGTTATTGTATGTTGTACTTTAAAATAAGCCGCAAAGTAATGAAATCATTCACTTCAGGTATGTCCTATAATGAGGATTTAATATACTTCTTAAAATAACTTGGTAGAATAGCCTATCTTACGCTGCCACAACCGAATTATTGTAAAAGAAGCAGTGCGACTTAATACATCCTATAGACAGATTCTCAGCATTTCCGTTCCGATAATGCTTGCAAGTGCCACGCAGAATATCATCGTTTTATGTGATAATATATTCTTAAGCCACCTGGGAGGAGTAGAATTCGGTGCGATTGCCATTGTAGGTGTTTTCTACCTTCTAATCGCTTCCATAGGATATGGTTTTTCTAGGGGAGGACAGATTCTGATTGCTAGAAAATATGGTGAAGGAAATATGAGGGGAGTAGGGTATTACTTTCAAGCCCTGGTATTGTTCGAGTTTATGCTTGCCCTGGTTCTCTTCCTCTTTATGCAGCTAGCGAGTCCCTGGTTTTTTTCCTTGTTTATTAACTCAGAAGAAATCCTCAACGCCTGTGTAGCCTACTTGAAACCTAGGAGTTTTGGTATATTTTTCAGTTATCTGGGGGTATCTCTTATTGCGTTGTATACAGGAATTGCTAAGACTAAGTTTATCATATACGATACGATCATTCTTATGGTCGTTAACATTGTACTGAATTATGTCTTTATTTTTGGCGCATTTGGTGTGCCATCCTACGGGATTGCTGGAGCAGGAATTGCCAGTACGATTGCAGAAATTGTAGCTTTCATCGTGTTCATCATATACATGTATTATGACAAGGAGAATAGGGTTTTCAAACTGATTCATATCCATCATCTAAAATCAGAATGGATTAAGAAAGTCTTCAATACATCTATGCCTATTGTGTTTCAATCCATACTAGGAATAGGAAGCTGGTTCGTTTTCTTCAGCTTTATAGAGAATATAGGTCAGAGGGAACTAGAACTCAGTAATGTAATACGGAACGCTTATTTAATACTCTCTATTCCATGCTGGGGTTTTTCTGCGGGAATCAATACTATGGTCAGTAATTTTATAGGGATGAAAAAGAGGCAAGCGGTGATGCCTTTAATATTTAAAACGATGAAGGTTAATGTCTTTATTACCCTGCTCATCAGCATGCCTATTGTCTTATTTCCAGGTTTCTTCGTCATGCCATTTTTCGGAATAGAAGATCCTTCTTTTTTAATAGAGCTTAAGCCGCTGATGTGGGTATTGCTTTTAGTGCTGGTGGTCTTCGCTGTAGGAGCCATCTATATGAATGGCTTGATCGGAACAGGTTATACTGAAATAGGATTGCTGATACAGTTTATTGCGACCATATTATACTTTGTATATATCTACGTTGTGATTAAGATAAATTACTTAGGCTTAGGATGGGCATGGTCTGCAGAGGTGTTATACTGGGGCTTTATGTGTGTCATCTGTTTTCTATATCTCCGATCTCCTAGATGGCATACAGATACATTATCTACTTGATTCCATTTTATTCAATGAATTGTTGACCTTCTGAAGGGTTGTAATGGGAATGTCATTTCCCCACGCTGTATTGATGTAATTGATGACGTTGGTTATTTGCACAGGTGTAAGGGTCGTGATTCCTTCCATGGGTTGATCATATGAAATTCCATTGACAAGGATGGTGTCTTTTATTCCCATAGTTATGATGCGGACGAGTTCATCTTGATGATTAGCCAGGTAGTCTGATTGAGCAAGTGGAGGAATGATTCCTTGCAAGCCTTTTCCATCATCCATGTGACAATTGTTGCAGGCAATGTCATAAATCTTCTTCCCCTTTACATATTGTGTATCGTTGCAAGAAAGCAAGAATATTAAGGTTAGTGCAATGAAGATTTTACTTGTACTCATCTAGCAGTTGTCCTATCTGAGGAATGAATGAAGTTACAGATTCTGGATCTGTTCCTTCTGCAAAAGCTCTTATATTGCTCTTCTTATCTACTAGAACAATCTTCCCAGAATGATCAAATCCGCCAGGTGCATCTTCGTCTTCGTAAGCTACGATAAAGAAAGCATCAGACATGTCAAGTATATGATCCTTATCTCCTGTAAGAAATATCCATTTATCGTGATCGACGCCCATTTTTTCAGCGTATGCTTTTAACTTTTCTGGGGTGTCTCTTTTCGGATCCATACTGATAGATACAAGTTTTACACCAGGCGTATCTTTATATTCTTGATAGATACGAAGCATCTCTTTTTTTACTCTAGGGCAGATGGATGGACAGGATATAAAGAAATAGTCAACCATGTAGATATCATCTTTGAAATCTTCATTGGTCATGGGTTGCCCCAGTTGATTAATGAGAGAGAATTGAGGAACGCTATGGTGTTTTTCTACTCCATCTTCCATAGTAATCTTACCGAGAATAGGAAGCGGTCCCTTTGGTGCTTCCTTGCAACCAATCATTAAAAAAGTAATAATTGCTAATTTAATTATTATGCTATTCTTCATTGAGATAGTTTTTAGCAGCTGTAATGCTATTGAAGATGTCTTCGTTTACTTTTTTTACAAGGGTAAGTTGATTACTCAGGTAAGTATCGAGGGTTGTTTTATTTTCATGTGCCTTGAATTGTGCCATCCATTCCATCATACCATCATCCGCAGATTCTAGATTGGTTATTAAGGAGTTGATTTCTGTAGAATCAGCAGGTGCTGTGTCTAGAAAGGGTTTTAACTTTTTTCTTAGATTATGCATGACGCCCATTTCTACCATGGCTTCATCGTGATACTTCATGACTTCTTTATAATCAGTCCTCAGATGAAAAGATGGCTCTGAGGAAGCTTCTTCCGACTTGTTTTTACAATTGCTTAAGGAAGTCCCTAGAAGTATACACATAAGGACTAGGTTGACATAAGATAAGATATTATTCCTCACAGAATTGTTTTTTGAATTTATCTAAATAATTTAGATTGCAAGATAAAGGTATCAGTTAAACCATTGTCCTACAAAAGGGTTAATTTATTTATACATAATATAAATTGATAAGGTGAAGAAAAGGTCTATAGTATGGTTTAGGAGTGATCTCAGAATTCACGATAATGAAAGCCTTGTAGAAGCTGTTGCTATAACAGAGGAGGTGTTGCCTGTATATGTCTTCGATGAGAGGATGTTTATGGGAGAGACTTCATACGGGTTTAAGAAGACAGGAATCAGAAGAACAGCTTTTCTCATTGAAGCGGTAACCGATCTACGAAAAAGGTTACAAGAAAAAGGAAACGATCTTTATGTGGCCGTGGGAAAACCAGAAGAAATATTGGTTGAATTGTGTTCTACGTATCAAGCAAGTTGGGTGATCTGCAATCGAGAAAGGACGAGAGAAGAGTCAGAAGTTCAGGATGCTCTAGAGCAGAAATTATGGTCCTTCGGTCGAGAGGTAAGATATAATAGAGGCAAGATGCTTTACTATACAGCTGACCTTCCATTTCCGGTAACGCATACGCCGGATACATTTACTAACTTTAGAAAAGAAGTAGAACGGTTTATACCGATCAGAGAGCCTTTTCAATCCCCGGAAGCGATTCCTAGTGTATCAGAAGAAATTGATTATGGCACAATCCCTTCCCTGACCAGTCTCGGATATTCAACCTTAGAAGTTAGCGACACAGATGCGAATAAATTTCAAGGAGGAGAAACTGCTGGATTACAACAACTGAATTATTACTTATGGGAATCAGACTTGGTTGCAGACTATAAAAACACTAGGAATGAAATGGAAGGTTGGGAGTATAGCACCAAGTTTAGTCCTTGGCTGGCTCATGGATGTCTATCCCCTAAGATGGTTTACAGCGAATTGATAAGGTACGAGAAAGAGAGGGTGAAAAATGAATCAACCTATTGGGTGTTTTTCGAGTTATTGTGGCGTGATTTTTTTCGCCTCATGGGTAAAAAACATGGAGATAAAATCTTCCTAGAATCAGGGCCAAGAGAAATAAATAAAGAATGGTCAGACGATAAGTTTCTTTTCGATAGATGGGCTTCTGGTCAGACTGGAATACCACTGGTAGATGCTTGTATGCGACAACTCAATGATACAGGATTTATTTCTAATCGAGGTCGTCAGAATGCGGCGTCCTTTTTGGTCAATGAGTTGAAAATCAATTGGATTATGGGGGCCGAGTACTTCGAGAGCAAATTAGTAGATTATGATCCTTGTAGCAATTACGGAAACTGGAATTATATCGCAGGAATAGGAAGTGACCCTAGAGAAAACAGGATATTTAATATTGTTTCTCAGACTAAGAAGTATGATCCTAAGGGCACTTTCATTAAAAAATATCTTCCAGAGTTGAATGCCGTTCCTGTAGAATATATAGATTTCCCGACGAGGATGCCAATCGATGTACAAAAAGAAGTAGGTTGTATAATCGGAAAGGATTATCCTAAAGCGCTGGTTAATCTAGTGGATTAGAATACCATCTTCCATGGTCAGAGATCGATCACTCATACCAGCTAGGTCTTGGTTATGGGTGACAATAAGAAAGGTCTGGCCTAAGTCTTTTCTCAATTCAAGAAATAAGTTGTGCAATTCCTCCGAACTCTGGGTGTCCAGATTGCCAGACGGTTCATCTGCAAATACGATTCCAGGACTATTAATTAAGGATCTAGCCACGGCCACACGCTGTTGTTCTCCTCCAGATAATTGATTAGGCTTATGGTCGATTCTTTCTGTTAGTTTTAAATAACCAAGGAGTTTTTTCGCCTTGGCGTAAGCTTCTGATTTATTCATCCCAGAAATAAAAGCAGGAATACATACATTCTCAATAGCTGTAAATTCATTCAATAAGTGGTGGAATTGAAATATGAATCCTATTTTCTCATTTCTAAATTGTGCGATTTCTTTTTTAGCAAGGGTTGACATATCTGTCCCACCGATAATTACTTGACCTCGATCGCACTGATCCAGAGATCCTAGAATATGCATCAGGGTAGACTTACCCGATCCAGACTTGCCTACAATACTTACAATTTCTCCTGATGAAACGTCGATATCTACACCCTTGAGAACAGGTAGATCACCATAAGACTTGTAGATATCGACGCCCTTAATCATTTTTTACCCGAAAATTTCAGTCCCAGCGAAATGGAATGATCCTTCTCTAATGGCATTTTCATCAGAATCAGCACCATGTACTGCATTCTCTCCGATAGAAGTTGCATAATTAGCTCTGATTGTACCTTCAGCTGCTTCTGAAGGGTTGGTAGCCCCGATGAGTTTTCTGAAATCTTCTATAGCGTTGTCTTTCTCAAGA
>CAZFJO010000074.1:0-14127 GCA_964518915.1 uncultured Saprospiraceae bacterium | reverse complement strand
GGAAAGTATCATGTGCATAGTCAAGGCTATCCGCAATCAACGTTTCTAAAGATGCAGGTACTTCTATTCTATTAATCTGCAGTTCAATCTTAAGTTGTCTTGCATTCTCGATAACTTCAGAATAAAAAGGATTTACACCACTGTTAATTTCTTCATACAGTTTCGTCCCTTTTTCAGTAAGGCTCATGGATTGATAGATCTTATTTAGATCGTCTAACTTCTCATTAGGCATCTTCATAAAACCAGACCACACCTTGTTCTTTGCATCTCTGACATACTTCTTCGCTGAGACACGCATTTCATCTAATTTCTTCTCGTCGATGAAACCCTTCTCTAGCATCCATGCAATCATTTTCTCATTGCAATCGTGCTCACGTTCCCAAGCCAGCCTTTCTTTAGATTTATAACGCTCATGCGAACCAGATGTAGAATGTCCTTGCGGTTGCGTAAGTTCTTGTACATGAACCAGAGCAGGTATATGCTCTTCTCTTACTTTCTTCGCTACATTCTCGAATGTCGCTACCAAGGACGGATAATCCCATCCTTTGACAGTATATATATACATACCTTGCCCATTCTCATCCATCAGGAAGCCTTCCATAGCTCTTGAGATACTTCCTTTAGTGGTCTGCAATTCTACAGGTACAGATATACCGTAGCCGTCATCATATACAGCAACCATTAGTGGCACTTTCATCACAGAAGCTGCATTCATGGTTTCCCAGAATATTCCTTCTGAAGTACTGCTATCACCGATTGTACAATATGACATCTCGCTCCCATGATCTGACAAGCCTAGATCTTTATTGACCTCCGGCATTTCTTTATATTTTTTAGAAGCAAGCGCTAGACCTAGCGCTCTTGCCATCTGACCTCCTGTACACGAAACATCAGCGGATGTATTATACTTATCGATTGTAGGTAGAATGTCTCCCGAATCTGGATCAAATGTTTTAGAGGCAAAATGACTATTCATCTGTCTTCCACCCGAGTGAGGATCGTTCTCACAATCCGCATACAACTGAGAGAAGAACATTTCTACATCTGCTTCACCGAGCGACATCATTAATGTCTGATCCCTATAATATCCGGATCTCCAGTCGCCTTTTTTAACAGCTCTTGCTAGTGCAACCTGTACTACTTCTTTTCCATCGCCGAATATTCCAAACTTAGCTTTACCTGTTAGAACCTCTTTTCGACCCAACAAACTCGCTTC
Organism: uncultured Saprospiraceae bacterium; assembly: GCA_964518915.1. Classification (GTDB taxonomy): domain Bacteria; phylum Bacteroidota; class Bacteroidia; order Chitinophagales; family Saprospiraceae; genus JABDLO01. The sequence goes on along the minus strand of CAZFJO010000074.1, from coordinate 12,911 downwards.
TCTACTGACAAGGCAAGTCCATAAATCTTCTATAATTTTATCTCTATAATTTTCAGTAGTGTGAGAAGTATTCTCTGAGATAGGAGTTTGTTCTACTGCAGATCCTGTTTCAATCATAGATTATGTGGGTTAGATTGGTTAAACTAAATTGAAATCAAGCCTTTTACCCGCCTATAATCTTATCCCCTGCAATTCTCGTTAGACTTAATTTATATAAAGCTTGGCACAAAAATACAATACATTGTTTGTTAATACCTAGATAATAACCTGTTTTTTGAAATAAAGTTTTCCGACGAAGCCGGCTTTTAGACGCTTAACATAGCATTAACAGTAATATGATGGTGCTTATATTTTATTTGGAATTAATATTGCTTAAATTTGTAGTGTTCTTTAATGAACCATTTAACCACGGTCTATTGTTGATCAATTATGAATATTAAAATTCAAATTATGAAAAATATAATCCTTTTGTCTTTCTTCCTATGTATAGGGTTCGTAGGAGTTACTGCTCAAGTTAATCCAGATCAGATACAAGTTGTACAATCTGACGGTCCTATTCTTGAGTTAGAATCAACTGTTGTTGACTATGGCACAATAGAACAAAATGGTGAGCCATTGAGAAAATTAAAATTTACGAATACAGGTACTGAACCACTTGTAATTAAGAATGCTAAAGGATCTTGTGGATGTACTGTTCCTACATGGCCTAAAGAACCTATTATGCCAGGTGAGTCTTCAGAATTAGAGATTAGGTATGCTACTAATAGAATAGGTAAATTTTCTAAAAGAGTAACCTTAACTACTAATGAAATAGGAGATCCTAAAGTAATTACAGTAAAAGGACATGTTCTTAAAGCAGAAGAAAAAGAAAGTGCTCCTGCAGCAGCTCCTAGTATCATCAAGACTGGTGGCGGGAATTAATAGAAAAGAAATTTCATTTAGAAAAACCTTAGAACCTCCGTTCTAGGGTTTTTTTTATGTACTTATTTTACAACCTACTCATTCATTTCATGTTACCTTAGTAAGTAACTATTTAAGAAGATATATATGATCATACTTTTATCTCCTGCTAAAACCTTAGATACAGATGCAGGAAAAGAAATCACAGAAACAACAAAACCAGTATTCCATAAGGAAGCTAAATATCTGAACAATCTGCTCAAGAAAAAGAAACACGATGAGATTAAATCACTGATGCACATCAGTGATAATTTAGTAACGCTTAATCGATCACGGTTTAAAAGTTTCGATTCGGAGTACACGTCTGAAAATAGCAATCCGGCCATCCATGCCTTTAAAGGAGATGTTTACCTTGGCTTAGACATTGATTCAATGAATAAGAACGATGTAAAATTCTTGAATAAACACGTGCGTATATTATCTGGCTTATATGGATTCTTAAAACCTCTAGACCGCATGCAGCCATATAGGTTAGAAATGGGTACAAGGTTAGAAAATAGACGTGGACCTAATCTATATAAGTACTGGGACGGCAAGCTTACTTCTGCCATAAAAACTGAAGCGGAATCGTTAAAAAGTTCATTCATTGTAAACTTAGCTTCTGATGAGTATTATAAATCATTGAATCCTAAGAAACTAGACCTTCCCGTAATTAAGATTAACTTTAAGGAGGACCGCAATGGAGTATATAAATTCATCTCCTATAATGCTAAAAAGGCAAGAGGAATGATGGTTAACTACATGGTTAAGAATCGGGTTAAAACGATCGAAGAAATGAAGGGATTTAACTATGAAGAATATTCATTTAATGAAGAATTATCGACGAATGACTTACTGATCTTTACGCGTTAAGGAACTATTGTGCGAGAAGAATCATTTTTCTTTATATAAATAAACCCTTCAGAATTGGAAGACATAGACTACGAAAAAGCTAGAAAGCGTGTTTCCGAAAAAAAGAAATTTTATAAAGAAGCATTAAGATGGTTCTCAGTCTGCATCATGCTTTTTACTATTAATATATTGACTTCTCCAGAATTTTTCTGGTGCGTATTTCCTATAGGATTCGGTTCTATAGGTATTGCCATGAGATACTTTAAACTTCACGGTGGAAATTACCTAGACGACTGGGAAGAAAAGGAAATAGAGAGAGAAGTGAAAAAGATCCATAAAAAAGGAAGAAGAATAAACCCTGTAGACCTCCCAGAAGAAGAGTTAGATTTAGAAGAAATACCAAGACCGATAAAGACCTGGAACGATAAAGATTTCGTCTAGAAAATTGATTTCTTAAACAAGATTTCATACCATTGCGATCCGTATTTTCGGTTCAATTGCCTCCTTCATTTATGCATCATATTAATTTCATTTCAGGGCTTACAGGCTTACCTTCCTCAAGAGTGAAGGGTACTTATGAACTGTTAGAAGAAGGAATGACGGTTCCGTTTATTGCTAGGTATAGAAAAGAAGTAACAGGGTCGCTCAACGAAGAAGACATCATCTCTATACAGGATGCTGCTAAGAAATATAAGGCTTTGGAGGAGCGAAAAAAGACCATCCTCAAGGCGATAGCCGAACAAGGACTCCTTGATACAGCATTGCAATCAACAATTGATAACTGCCTAGATATCAATAAACTAGAGGACATATATCTTCCATTTAAAAAGAAAAGAAAAACGCTCGCAGAGAAAGCAAGAAAAGCAGGTCTGGAACCACTTGCTAAAATCATCATGTCACAGAAAACGAACAACATCGATGGTGTGGCTAGGAACTATACTTCTCCGGAATACATAGACAATCAAGCTTGCATAGAAGGTGCTTCCCATATTATATCCGAGTGGATAAGCGAAGATGTCAATATTCGAGGGCATCTGAGAAAATCATGCTTGAAAGGAGTATTCTCAAGTAAGCTGGTTAAGAAGAAACAACAAGATGCAATCAAGTACAAGGATTACTGGGCTTACGATGAACGTGTTTCTAAAGTCGCTCCACATAGATTGCTGGCTATATTGAGAGGAAAAACAGAAGGTGTTCTTACTTACAAGATTGAAGTAGATGAAGCATTCATACTTTCTAAAATAAATCAACGGAAAATAAGGCCTAACTCTCCTACTCGATCCATTATAGAAGAAGCCATAAAAAGGGCTTACAAAAAGAGTATTTTTCCAAGTGTTGAGAATCAAGTAATAAAAGAATTGCATGAAAAAGCAGAAGATGCTTCGATAAGCATTTTCAACAAAAACCTAGGGCAATTACTAATGTCAGCACCTCTAGGAGAAAAGCCATTGATTGCGATTGATCCTGGATTCCGGACAGGATGCAAGTGGGTTGTGCTAGACGCATCTGGAGAACTTGTAGAGCATGGGGTCATATATCCACACCCTCCTCAGAATAAAAGTCGTGACAGTCTAGATACCATCCATAGATTATTGACTAAGCACAGTCTTTCTATAATAGCCATAGGAGATGGAACAGCAGGAAGGGAAACATATGAGTTGTTGAGTCAGCATCTGAAAGATGTTAAGTTATATATGGTGGATGAAGATGGAGCTTCCATATACTCAGCATCGAAAATAGGAAGAGAAGAATTCCCAGACCATGACATTACTGTACGTGGCGCTGTGTCTATCGGTAGAAGACTCATGGATCCCATGTCAGAATTGGTTAAAATAGACCCACAATCCCTCGGTATAGGGCAGTATCAGCACGATCTGAATAAGAAAAAACTCCAAGAATCCCTCACACAATCTATAGGAATATGTGTCAATAAAGTGGGTGTTAATGTAAATACGGCCAGTCCTTATATTCTACAATATATAGCAGGTTTAGGGCCTACAACTGCACAGAATATTGTTGCGTATCGGGAGAGCAATGGGCCATTTACCAATCGTAAAACACTTACTAAAGTGCCTAAACTGGGTAAAAAATCACTTGAGCAATGCTTGGGCTTTCTTCGGATAAAAGGCGGTGAAGAAATACTAGATGAAACGGGAATACATCCAGAGACCTATCAACTGGCCAAAAAGCTTGTACAGCAGTCAGGGTATAAATTAGCTGAAATAGTAAAACAGCAAGATGCACTTAAGGATGTTAATCCTTCAGACTTTATAACTGAAAATCATGGACTACCGACCATTCGAGATATTATATCCGAGATACAAAACCCAGGACTAGACCCTAGGGAGGCCGCACTTGAAGCGACCTACGATGAATCAGTAAGGAAAATAGAAGATCTACATACAGGTAAGATATTACAAGGAACGGTAAGCAACCTCACAGGTTTCGGAGCATTTATAGATATCGGAATCAAGGAGAATGGCTTAGTCCATATATCTCAGATATGCAATGATTTTATACGTGATCCGGCCGAAAAACTATCTTTAAATCAACGTGTCACCGTTCAAGTTCTTGATATAGATTTATCAAGAAAAAGAATTCAGCTTACGATGAAAATATAAGCACATTAGACCATAATTACTACATTTACAGAAGAACTGATCAGAACTAGTGAAAAAATCATTACGTAAAACTATCCATGAAGTTATTTTCGAAGCTGATACGAGAGATGGTAAGGCTTTTGACGTAATACTGTTGATATTGATATTCTGTAGCGTAATCGTCGTTATGCTAGAAACAGTACCAGGATATGAAAAAGACTATAAAACATTATTCGTTTCGTTAGAATGGGGTTTCACTATATTCTTCACCATCGAATATTTTTTAAGGATATACAGTGTAAGAAAACCTAAGAAATACATTTTTAGTTTTTTTGGAATCATAGATCTACTAGCAATCATTCCCACTTACCTAAGTATCTTTATAGCTGGAACACAATCCTTGATTGTTATACGGGCCTTGCGCTTATTGCGGGTTTTTAGGATATTTAAACTTGTGAGTTTTATGTCTCAGGGGCAAGTGATTGTAAGCGCTTTGCGTTCTTCTTGGGCTAAAATCACCGTTTTTCTGTTTTTCGTATTGCTCGTAGTTTCCATTTTTGGGTCTGTTATGTATTTAGTGGAAGCAGACAGCGGTGGTGGATTCGATAGTATCCCTAGGAGTGTATACTGGGCTATTGTCACGCTTACAACAGTCGGTTATGGGGACATCAGCCCACAGACACCTTTCGGACAGCTGCTTGCTTCGATCATTATGATTCTTGGTTATGCAGTCATAGCTGTACCTACTGGAATCGTTACAGGTGAAGTAATAAAAGAAATCTCTAAAGATAGCATCACCACGCAAGCGTGTAGATTCTGCAGCAAGGAAGGCCATGATTCAGACGCATCGCACTGTAAATATTGTGGAGAAATTCTCAATGAAGAGGAAGAGGAAGATTAAGACTGAATAAGAAGCTCTTTTAATTCCTGTATATGCTTAACTTGGTAGGTAACCTCCTTGGTGGACGGGGACGATGAAGGATTGTACCAACATGTATCAATACCATAATTAATCCCTCCTTCCATGTCCGAATTTAAACCATCACCGATCACAAGGGCGTCTTCGACTTTTCCGATAGGAATTTCCTTGAATACATGATCGAAATATCTCTCATCTGGTTTAGATACACCCATTTCATCGGAGATAAAAATATGGTCTACTAAATTTTCTATCCCTGAAGATTTCAGCCTTTTGCGTTGTACATCTTTAAGTCCATTCGTAATTATATGTATAGAATAACTTGATCTACAGTCCTCTAATAATTCTATAGCTCCAGGAATAATATGATTATAATGTGCAATTGCATCTAGGTAGAAAGCATTTGCGGAAGCGGAATCCACCTCTATTGAAAAATGATTAAAGTAACTGCCGAATCTTGTCATAGCCACTTCGGAAGGCAGAATTTCACCCTTCTCTACCCTCACCCACAATGCATGATTTATGTCATGGTAAATCTTCAAGTTTTCTTCCGTGTGCGGTATTCCATAATGTAGGTGTACATCAAGAAGGGCATCTCGAGAAGACTTACTAAAATCAAGAAGTGTATTGTCTAAATCGAAAAGTAGATGCTTGTAAGGTTTCATTCAGGAAGCCGCAGGTTATGGATGAGTCTACGGATACTATATTTTCCAGACCCATTGGCCATCAGCACGAGTAGACCTCCGCAGATAGCCAGATTTCGCATAAAGTATAGAGAAGACAACTGCTGCTTTTCAACTGGATCGTTCCAGAATGAATAGACAATTACCGTGTACGGAAGGCAGTATAACAACAACAAAAATGCACCAATATTCGCATAATAACCTATCAATACTAGAATACCTCCTATGGTAAGGCAGATCAATCCAGTGATTAAAATGAAATCTTGGCCCCATGTAATTCCATAGAAGCTCATCGTAGATTTAGTGTTGCTATAGAAAAAAAATGTATCTAATACCTCGTAAAGAAAGAGTATAGATATAAATATTCTTCCGAGTAGGTCGTATATGTCCTTCAAGTTGTTTTCGTCGTTGGTCTCGACAAATATACTCAGGCATCTAGATATTCCTTTACTTTTCTTGCTACATTTCTTCCATCCATAGCGGCTGACAAGATTCCTCCAGCGTAACCTGCTCCTTCTCCACATGGGAAGAGGCCCTCTGCATCCTTATGCATCCATGTGTCTTTATCTCTAGGAATCCTAATCGGGCTAGAAGTTCTACTCTCTAACCCTATCAATTGTGCCTCTCTAGTATAATAACCTTTCATCTTCTGGTCAAACAGCTTAAGAGCTGTCCGCATTCTGCTTACGATAAATTCAGGAAGCAACTCATGCATAGGCGCCGAATATATCCCCGGTATATAGGAAGAATCACTCAGGTCACTGGATAGTTTTCCTTTGCTGAAATCTGTAACCCGCTGTGCAGGCGCAGCTTGACTGCCATCTCCAGCCTGGAAAAACTTCTTCTCCAGTTCGGCTTGAAAATCTAAGTGAGCGAATAATCCCTTATACCCACGTTCTTCCATTTCATCTTGATCAACCGCGGTTACGAAGCCAGAGTTAGAGTAAGGTGAATCCCTCCTGGAAAGACTCATACCATTAACAACAAGTTCGCTAGGTGCCGTAGACGCTGGAACAATTAAACCTCCTGGACACATGCAGAAAGAAAAAACACCCTTATCTCCGACTTGACATGCAAGGGCATAACTAGATGCGGGTAAAGAAGCAGGCCTTGCCTTCGTCCCGTATTGTATCTTGTCGATCAGCGGTTGAGGATGTTCTATCCTTACGCCTAATGCGAAATCTTTCTTCTCTAAATACAACTTGTGTTGCGCACACAATTTATAAATATCTCTTGCGGAATGTCCTGTAGCGAGGATTACTCCATCTGCATGAAAAGATTTTTCTTCATCTGTTTTTAGTCCAATTATTTTTCCATCACTGAAAATAAAATCAGATACACATTGATCGAATAAAACTTCTCCACCGTTCTTTTCAATCGTTTCTCTGATTGCAGATACAATCTGGGGCAACTTATTAGAACCTATGTGAGGATGCGCATCTAAAAGAATATCACTGGGCGCTCCATGCTCAACTAAGGTTTCAAGAATGTCGATAATCCTTCCTCTTTTCTGGGATCTTGTATACAGTTTTCCATCAGAATATGTTCCAGCACCGCCTTCTCCAAAACAATAATTAGAATGTGGATTTACAGTACCATCCTGTTGAATGGCACGGAGGTCCCGACGTCGTCGACGCACATCTTTTCCTCTCTCTAGAATCACCGGCTTAATACCTAGCGCCAGTAATTCAAGAGCAGCGAAATACCCTGCTGGACCAGCGCCTACAATAAGGCAAGTAGCGCAATTCTCTTTTATAGGAATGGGCAGAATAGCGCGACTTCGCTCTACGGCAAATGGGCTCGTACTTACCAGACACCTAAGTACATACACAGGAGACTTCCTAGCATCGATCGACTTCCTGATAATTTTATAATAAAAAGTCAATCCCTTATCAAGGTTCAGCTTCCTTCTGATCTTAAGCAATATCACTTCTACCTGATCGAGATCATCGGGTTGCAATCTTATTTCTACCTCTTTCGTGCTTCCTACTTGTAAACCCATTCTTATTAACTTATTAAACAAAATTACAATATTTAACAAGGATTCCGTTATAAGCAATAACTATTACTTTTACCTTTGCGGCATGAAGGAACTGTTTGAGAATAATCCAATCTTCTTATTGTTTATTGTAGCTGCATTAGGCTACTTGGTTGGTTCAATAAAGATAAAAGGGAATTCTCTGGGAGTTGCAGCTGTCTTATTCGTAGGATTAGCGATCGGTGCCATCAATCCCAACTACAATGTTCCTCAGATAATTTTTGATCTTGGATTGGTGCTTTTCGTGTATTCTATAGGCCTTAAATCTGGGCCAGCATTTTTTATGTCCTTCCGAAAAAATGGTGCAAAAAATGTCGGCTTCGTACTTCTCATGTTGACTATATCTGCTGGACTTGCTGTTGCCTTGTACTATCTATTAGGTCTTGATAAGGCTACGATTACAGGTATCTATGCGGGCAGTTCTACCAATACTCCTGCTCTAGCAAGTGTAATTGACCTTGTAAATAAAGGCAGTGGATATGCTGACAAATCTACCTTGCAAGAACATCTGGTTATCGGATACACGTACTCCTATCCGATGGGTGTTCTCGGAGTAATGGTGGCCATTAAAATCATGGAGAAAATCATGAAGGTCGACTATCATCAAGAAAAGATAAGCCTTAAAAAAACGTATCCAGTTTATGATGAAATCATAACTGCATCTGCACTTATCACTAAAAAACAAGCCACAGGAAAGCAAGTCCGAGACCTCGTACAAGAAGAGAATTGGACGGTAATATTTGGCAGGAACAAAAGAAAAGATGGACACATAGGCTTGACATCATATGATTCAGTATTTGCCGAAGGCGATGAAATCATGATTGTCGGTGATAGAGAAGAAGTGGATAGAGTAATAGAATACTTGGGAGAACCCGGTACAGACTCCATTTTCTATGATAGAAAAGAATATGATGTGAGAAGGATTTTCGTATCTAATCCTAAGGTTGTCGGTCAGAAACTTTCTGCTTTAAACCTCAGTGAAAAATTCAATTGTGTAGTTACTCGGATTAGACGAGGAGACGCTGACATGCTTGCTAAGGCAGGAACCATTTTAGAACAAGGAGATAGGATTAGATTCGTTGCTAGAAGAAAAGATTTAAAGGAGCTGTCAACTTACTTCGGTGATTCATACTACGAATCCAGTAGGGTTAATCTCTTCTCGTTCGGATTGGGTATTGCGATTGGGCTATTGCTGGGTTCAATTACTTTTCATCTCCCTGGCAATATTGATTTCAATTTAGGCCTTGCAGGAGGACCTCTGGTAGTAGGATTGATTTTAGGAGCATGGCGTAGAACAGGCCCTTTAGTATGGACACTACCCTATGGCGCTAATGTTACCTTGAGTCAACTGGGTCTTATACTCTTGCTGGCAGTAGTCGGATTAAAATCTGGCAATACATTTATTCAATCGCTGGATTCAGGAACTGGGTTGGTGATATTTTTAGGAGGAACCATTATAGCTACAATGTCTGCCTGCCTCAGTCTACTTATCGGTTATAAGTTGTTTAAAATTCCTTTCTCTTTACTATTAGGTTTTGTATCTAATCAACCAGCGATCTTAGACTTTGCGATAGAAACGAGCAAGAATAGGATCCCCATGATCGGATATTCTCTGATGTTTCCGATAGCTCTGATCATTAAGATACTGTATGCGCAATTGCTCTTTTTACTCCTTGCTTAAAGGATGGCTTTTTTAATCTTTACCAATTTCTCGAGCAACTCCTCTAGCAAGTCTAATTTCAACATATTGGCCCCGTCAGACTTGGCTCTAGAAGGATCTGGATGTGCTTCTATGAACAGTCCATTTACACCCGTTGCTATGGCAGCCTTAGCTATGGTGGATATATATTCTGGTTTTCCTCCCGTTACACCTGCAGATTGATTAGGCTGCTGTAAAGAATGCGTACAATCCATGACTACTGGACATCCTGAAGCTTGCATCTCTACTAAACCTCTGAAATCAACAACTAAATCCTGATACCCAAATGTAGTTCCTCTTTCTGTCAACCATACTTGATCGTTACCTGATTCAACTACCTTATTCTGTGCATGTATCATCGATGAAGGACTCATAAATTGTCCTTTCTTAATATTAACAACTTTCCCAGTTTTTGCTGCTGCGACTAAAAGAGATGTCTGCCTACACAAGAATGCAGGAATCTGTAATATATCTACATATGCAGCCGCAACAGCAGCTTCTTCATCTGTGTGTATATCAGTAGTGACTGGAAGGTCATACGTTTCTCCTACATTCTTTAATATCTCCAGTGCTTTCTCATCTCCTATTCCTGTGAATGATTTTAAAGAAGAACGATTGGCCTTGCGATAAGACCCCTTGAAAACATAAGGAATGGAATATGCGTCACATAGCTTCTTGATGTGTTCAGCGATGTAGAAAGGATCTTGGTCGTTCTCGATTGCACATGGTCCAGATATAAGAAAGAAATTATCTGATTGAGTGAGGTGATCCGTCGATGTCATAGCGTTATCAATTTCCAACAAAGGTAATCGATTCACCGTATTAACAAGCAAAGCGGAGCAAGATCCATCCTATCAATGTCCAAGAAAAGCCATGGCTAGATCTATATGATTAAATTCAACGGGCTTAGCTATATTCTCAGTAACACTACCTAGCGATATTTCTCCTTCTATTTTTTCTAATGCTTGCTTTACTCTTTCTATGGTGTCCTTAGATAAAATGGATTCAATATCTACCGGTTCTCCTAACCGATATAGCATGGCCAGATGTCTATAAATTGTATTGAGATGGATCCCCTTTTTATCTGCAATGTGGTTTAGTTGCATTCCTTCTTGATAGTAATTCAAAGTCTGTAGGTACGACCTTCCTTTTACTGATTTCTTATGCTCCTGAGTAAGCACATAATTCCGGATCAATTCCAACATTTCATTTCCGAATGACTGCATCCTTTTCTCCCCCATCCCTTCTATGGCCATTAAGTCCTTCTTGAATAATGGCAATTGATTTAATATTCCTTCTAGGGTCTGATCTGTTAAAATAACATAGGCTGGGATTCCTTTCTCTTGAGCAGTGCTCTTCCTCCAATCTGTCAACTTATTCTTAAGCTCTAACTTTATTTTCTCACCTGCAGTCATCTTTTTAACAGGAGTCGCAGATTTCTTTATCCTTTGCAATGGTTTAGATAACGGGATATATACTTTATCCTTAAAAACGGACCTACTCAAAGGTGTGGTTTTTAACTTGAAACCATCTTGATAATCGATACGCAGCAGTCCCTTATTAAGAATCTGAGTGATGTAATCTTGCCAGTCTATGAAAGTCAAGTCTCTACCTGCACCGAAGGTTTTGATTTGATCCCAACCATGGGCACGTATATTGGCTTTATGGGATCCCCGCAGCACATCTATCAAGTTTCCTAGAGTCAATGCTTCTTTACTTCTTATTACACAAGATATTGCCTTCTGTGTTGTTATCGTTCCATCTATGCTTTTCGGTGGATTAAGGCAATTATCACAATGACCGCATTTCTTATCTCTGAATTCACTGAAATAATTTAGAATCATGTTCGTCCGGCATTCATTGCTTGTCGCGAATTCCCACATCCTTGAGAGTTTAGCAATCTGGACTTGCTTAAAAGATTCAGCTGCTTGGCTATCATCTATAAATGATCTTAGCAGTTTCATATCGGCATAACTAAAAAACAAGACAGCTTTGGCTGGAGAACCATCTCTTCCTGATCTTCCTATCTCCTGATAATAACCTTCTAAGTTTTTCGGCATATTATAATGGATTACCCATTTAATATTAGACTTATCTACACCCATTCCAAAAGCAATGGTTGCGCATATGATCTTTATATCATCATTAGAAAACTTAGCTTGCACATGATCTCTTTCTTGAGCTGGCAATCCAGCATGATATGCCCTTGCATTAAACCCAAGTGCATTTAAGTCTTCCGATAATTTCTCACAACTCTTTCTCGATAAGCAATATACAATCCCGGATTCATCGTTCCTACTTTTCAGAAAATCTATGATAACCCTCTTTCTATTCTGACCAGGTAGGACTTCTATTTCAATGTTCTCTCTCTCAAATGATGAAAGGTGCCTTTCTGGATTATGCAAGCCCAGTTGCTGAACGATATCAGTCTGGGTCGCGGCATCCGCTGTAGCGGTTAATGCAATAAAGGGAACAGTGGGAAACTGTTTTTTGAGTGATCCAAGTTTCGCATATTCTGGACGAAAATCATTTCCCCAGATAGAAACGCAATGTGCTTCATCTATAGCAAGTAGGGATATTTTTTTACTTTTTAGATATGATATGGTTTTCTCAGAGTTGATTCGCTCTGGCGATACGTACAGGATTTTTAGTTCTCCTGAATCAATTGCTGTCGCGATCTTCCTCTGCTTATCTAGGTCGATCCCACTGTGTAATGCCTCTGCAGTTACTCCTATGGCTTTCATAGCTGCAACTTGATCATTCATTAAAGAGATAAGTGGTGAAATAACAACAGCCATTCCTTCTAACGCTAGTGCTGGTAATTGATAGCAAAGAGACTTACCTCCACCTGTGGGCATTATAACAAGGTTGTCCTTGCCGCTGATGGTAGAGTTTATTATACCTTCTTGAAGGGGTCTAAAAGTAGAATAACCAAAATATTTTTTCAGTAATCCTAAAATAGAATCTTGAGTGATTTCTTTATTCATGATGTGTGGAAATAGTCAGATTCCAGAAAGTGCGTAAGGTAAAGTTAATCTTTACATCTACCTAAATCACGATCTGAAATCTGATTAAATAAGTATTAACGGATACTTCAATTATGCGACTAGAATGGTACTGCTTGATCTTTGGTGATCTTGTAAAACTCGTTGGCTTGAATCTGAGTAATGTACTTCATAAC
>CAZFJO010000073.1:0-14131 GCA_964518915.1 uncultured Saprospiraceae bacterium | reverse complement strand
ACCTGCAGCACCTGACGCTTCGTTAATACCACCGCCGCCACCACCGCCACCTGCTCCTGAGATTAAGAAACCTTCTCAGGAGTTGATGAATAGATGGATTAACGAACCACAGACATTCGGAATATGGCTGGATGGCAATCGGATTGATAACGATGCATTGAAGACAATGGATAAAGAAGACATCTTCTACTATAGATCATCTACACTGATGAGTAATGCTAAAGATTTTGGGAAGTACACGTATCACCTACAATTGTATACAGAATCTGGTTACAATGAAATTCTAGAATCAGCAGATGAAATGAGAGCTATATTTGATAAGAAGATAGAAGAATGGAATAAAAAATCCAAGAACTAGAGGATCTTCTCAGCCAGTTCTAACCACCGTTCTTCCGCTTTCTCAATTTCTTTTTCCAGATTTCCTAGTTCAATGGACAGTTCCTGAATGGCTTTATTATCAAGGTCACCACTGAGGAACTGTTCATTGATTTTTTCTTTTTTAGCATTCCACACGCCCATGTTTTTTTCAATCTCTTGAAATTCCATTTTCTCTTTATAGGAGACCTTAGGTTTTCCCTGTTCTACTGAAGGAGTCTGTTCAGCAGTAGTTGTGGGTTTATCAGTAGCAATGGTTTCTGCTGTATTGTTCTTTCTGTTGTTTCTGTACTTGGTATAGTTTCCTAAGTAATCTCTGATCTCTCCATTTCCTTCTAGTACGAATAAGTGGTCTACCAGCTTATCCATAAAGTATCGATCATGGGATACAATCACCAGTACGCCTCTGAAAGTTTCTAGATAATCCTCAAGAACCTTAAGGGTGAGGACATCTAGATCGTTGGTCGGTTCATCCAGGATTAAAAAATTAGGGTTTTTCATCAGCACGGTCAAGAGGTATAACCTTCTTTTCTCACCTCCACTCAGTTGACTAGCATACACCTGTTGTTGAGATCTGGGAAACAAGAATCGCTCTAGCAAGGCCGCTGCAGTAATTTTCTGACCCTTTTCAAGTGGTATGAATTCTGCGATGTCTCGGATCACATCGATCACCCTTCTGTCTTCATTGAGCTTAATGCCATCTTGCGTATAATGACCGAATACCACTGTATCACCGACTACTAATTTTCCTGTGTCGGTTTTCAGCTTGCCGGTAAGGAGGTCTAGAAAGGTACTCTTACCAGCACCATTGGGACCTACAATCCCTACTTTCTCGTTTTTCTTAAACTTATAATCGAATCCATTGATCAACTTAAGATCACCATAAGACTTAGAGACATTGTGGAGCTCCACAATTTTACTTCCGAGCCTAGTAGACTGGATAAAAATTTTCATTTCATCGTCATCCGTAGTTTTATGGGCGCGATCTTTTATGTCATAAAATTCTCCGATCCTAGACTTGGCTTTGGTACCTCGAGCTTTGGGTTGTCGGCGGATCCACTCTAGTTCTTTCTTGTATAGCTTTTTCGTTTTATCTAGAACGGTCTGTTCGTTCTGGATCCGCATATCTTTCTTGATGAGAAAATCGGTGTAGTTGCCACGATAGGTATATAGATTGCCTCCGTCCAGTTCTATGATGACGGTACACACACGCTCTAGAAAATAACGATCGTGCGTCACCATGAATATGGTAAGGTTGCTGCGTTGTAAGAACTGCTCTAGCCACTCAATCATATCGAGATCAAGATGGTTGGTCGGTTCATCGAGGATTAGAAAATCTGGTTCTTCGAATAAGATTTTGGCCAGCGCTACTCGTTTCTGTTGTCCTCCAGAAAGGGTAGACATGGTCTGGTCCAGTTGCTTGATGTTTAGCTTACCGAGAATTTCTTTTAACTGAGATTCAATATTCCAGGCCTTTAGTTCTTCCATAACGGCAAGACTCTTTTCTATGCCTACTGGATCCTCGTCTAAGAGGGCTTGCTCATACTTTTTTAGCGCTACAATAGATGGATGATCAGAATCAAGAACCGTATCTAAAACAGAAAACTCAGGGTTAAAATAAGGACTTTGTCGTAAGTACCCGATCTTGATATCTCTGGCAAAGTCAATCTTAGATTTTTCTCCCTCTCCAGCCTCTTCTCCGGCGATCATTCTAAGCAAGGTGGTCTTGCCACTTCCATTCTTAGCTACCAGAGCTATTTTATCCCCTTTACTGATGGATAGGTCTATCTCTTCGAATAGGACTTTCTCTCCATAAGATTTAGATACATTTTCTAACGACAGATATTGCATGCTGCGAAGATAGATTCCTTATTCATAATTTCATTAAAAATTAATTATACCGAGAGTTTAGTTTATAGTCTAATTAGAGATTATCCGGCTTCGAACCGTAATTTTTGTTAATTTTGCAAGCTATAACCAACGGAAAATTGACATGGTCTTTTTAGAATTTGAGAAGCCACTTGAGAGCCTATACGAACAACTGGAGAAAATCCAGGCTGTCGGAAATGAAGGAGATATAGACGTATCAGACAAAATCAAGGAATTAGAAACCAAGATTAGAACCGTCAAGAAAGAAATATACTCTAACCTTACAGGATGGCAGAAAGTACAACTGTCTAGACACCCAGAGCGCCCATATACCTTATATTATATCAATGAAATCTGTAAGAAGTTCGTAGAACTCCACGGAGATCGCTACTTTAAGGATGATAAGGCCATTGTCGGAGGAATAGGAAGGATTAACGGGCACTCCGTTGTTATTATGGGTCATCAGAAGGGTGTCAATACGAAGATGAGACAATACCGTAATTTCGGTATGGCTAATCCTGAAGGATACCGCAAGGCACTCAGATTGATGAAACTTGCAGAAAGGTTTAACTATCCTGTAGTATGCTTAATCGATACACCGGGCGCGTATCCAGGACTAGAGGCGGAAGAAAGGGGGCAAGCAGAAGCCATTGCCAGAAACTTGTTTGAAATGGCGCAACTCAAGGTGCCTATTTTATGCTACGTTATCGGAGAAGGTGCTTCAGGTGGAGCACTGGGAATAGGGCTCGGAGACAAGGTATTTATGCTTGAGAATACCTGGTACAGTGTTATTTCGCCGGAATCTTGTTCTTCGATACTGTGGAGAAGTTGGGATCACAAGGAAGAAGCTGCAGAAGCGCTAAAGTTGACTTCTGACAACATGTTGGAATTTGGCTTGATCGATGAGATCATTAAAGAACCACTCGGAGGAGCCCATGCCGACCCTGAGAAAATGGTTAAAACCTTAAAAGCACATATTAAAAAGGAAATAGCTGCGTTAATGGAGATAGACGCTGACACAAGGATTGCTCAGAGGATAGATAAGTATAGCAAGATGGGTCAGTTTACTACATCAAAAGAAATGGAGGGCACGAAGAAAAAAGAATAGAAAAATGGTGTTGAGCAGCATCAAGAAATGGTCTTACAATAAGGAACTACTAGAAAAGAAAGATGCCATCGGCGTATCTTCTTCTCAGACCACCATCAATACAGGAAGTAAGGTAGGCATCATATACGCATTCCGAGAGGGTAGTGCAGAAGCTTCTATCGCATCAGTCAAGGACAAGTTAAGAACACAGAATCGGATCGTTTCATCCCTTGCATACATAGATAAGAAAGAAGAAACCGATGGATTTACCTTCAAGGCTTACTCTAGATTACATCTCAAGTGGAACGGTATACCAGAAGGTCCACCGATTGATGAATTCCTTTCAAGAAATTACGACCTACTCATTTGCCCTGAGCGAAACATCCCGGAACATATGAGATTCGTGCTAAATTTAGCAACATCTAGGCTTAAGATAGGAATAAATGTCCCAGAATCGGATGACTTGTATGATATCATCATAGATACTTCTCCAGAAAAGGATTTAAAATATATCTTCATGGATATTTTTAAACAGCTGGAAATAATTTCAGAGTGAAGCATAAATTCCATGGTACAGGTGTTGCCGTAATTACACCATTCAGAGACGATAAAATAGACTACATTGCTCTAGAGAAAATCATCGAGTTTCTTATTGATGGAGGAATAGATTATCTAGTCATGCTGGGATCGACGGGAGAAACCGCCACCCTTAATGAAGTAGAAGCAAGAGCTGTTCTTGACTTCACCATTAAGCAGGTAGATGGAAGAAAACCCATTGTAGCTGGGAATTTCGGAATGAATAATACGCTGGAACTTACGCGTAGAATAGAGCAGTATAACTTCGACGGAATTGATGCCATTCTCTCTTCAAGCCCAGCCTATGTCAAGCCCTCTCAAGAAGGAATCTATCAACATTATATGAAAGTAGCCGATGCATGTCCGGTTCCTATTATCCTATACAATGTACCTGGTCGCACCCGATCTAATATGGAATGGTATACGACCGTACGTCTGGCTAGGGCACACGATCGTTTCATCGGAATCAAGGAAGCATCCGGAGACCTTATACAGACTACACGTATAATTAAGAATCGTCCGGAAGGATTTTTCGTTACTTCCGGTGACGATGAAGTTGCACTTCCTATGATCGCATGCGGGGGAGAAGGAGTTATCTCTGTAATCGGTAACGCCATACCTTCTATATTTTCTGAAATGATCAGCGCTGCGCTGCAGAACGATTTTCCGACTGCTAGAGCACTCAATAATAAAACATACGACCTTCATAAGTGGTTGTATATAGAAGGGAACCCTGTCGGGATTAAAGCCCTTATGGAAATCCAAGGTTTTAGTACCAGAGATGTACGCCTTCCACTGGCCAATATGAGTGAGGAAAATTATGCCTCACTGAAAAAAGTATGGGACGAAATTGCCTGATTACTAGGCAACAATAATTGCTTCCCTACAATGGAAATTCTACATCTATTTCTTGCTTGATGGCATCTATGGATACACGCTTCTGTTCTAGCGTATCTCTGTTTCTGATGGTAACGGTATTGTCCTCAAGGGAATCGAAATCAACGGTTACGCAATAAGGCGTTCCGATGGCATCTTGTCTTCTGTATCTTCTACCGATGGCATCTTTTTCTTCGTACTGGCAGTTGAAGTGTTTTTTTAGTCCATCGTAAACATCTTTAGCAGCACGGGTCAGTTCTTCTTTGTTTTTCACAAGAGGAAGGACCGCAACTTTTACAGGAGCGAGAGAAGGGTGGAGTTTAAGAACGATTCTACTAGAGTCTTTTCCTTCTGCATCAGGCACAGTTTCTTCTACCAGGCTTCTTCCCAGTTGGCCGAGAAACATCCGGTCGCAACCTATAGAAGTTTCTACAACATAAGGAACATAACTATCATTAAGCTCTGGGTCGAAGTATTGCATCTTCTTTCCAGATAATTCTTGATGTTGACTTAAGTCAAAGTTGGTTCTCGAGTGGATGCCTTCTAGCTCTCTAAAACCAAATGGAAATTTAAATTCTATATCTACAGCAGCATTGGCATAATGAGCAAGGTTGTCGTGATCGTGAAAACGAAGTTCACTATCTGTTACCCCGATGGCCTTGTGCCAGTTCATACGAGTTTCTTTCCAGTACTCGTAATACTTCATCTCTTCTCCTGGCCTTACGAAAAACTGCATTTCCATCTGCTCGAATTCTCGCATCCTGAAGATAAATTGTCTCGCGACAATCTCATTACGGAATGCCTTACCGATCTGTGCTATACCGAAAGGAATTTTCTGACGAGTGGATTTCTGGACATTGAGAAAGTTGACGAAAATACCTTGAGCTGTTTCCGGTCTCAGGTAGAGCTTTCCTTCTTCCCCTGCAATGTTACCAAGCTGCGTGCTGAACATCAGGTTAAACTGGCGCACATCTGTCCAGCTCCTAGATCCACTCTCTGGACATGCAATATCGTATTCCTCAATCTGAGCCTTGAGGTCTTCCATGTTTTCATCTTTCATCGCTTGAGCGAGACGACCGAGGATAGCATCGATTTTTTCTTGACGATCTATGATGCGCTGGTTGGTTGTCCTGAACTGGCCTTCGTTAAAGTCATCACCGAAACGCTTGCGGGCCTTGGCCACATCCTTAAGGATCTTAGCTTCAATTTTTTCAGCATACCCCTCTATCAACTGATCGGCACGGTATCTTTTCTTAGAATCCTTATTGTCTATAAGAGGATCATTGAATGCATCTACATGGCCAGAAGCCTTCCAGGTTTTAGGATGCATAAATATAGATGCATCGAGACCGACGATGTCGTCGTGCATCTGTACCATGCTCTTCCACCAGTATTGCTTGATGTTATTTTTTAATTCGACACCATATGGTCCATAATCATAGACAGCGCTGAGGCCATCGTACACTTCACTAGACTGGAAGATGAATCCATATTCTTTACTGTGTGATATCAATTGCTTAAAGTCCATATGTGGAATAATTACTTTTAGTTAAATCGTCAGGTATAATTTAAGAATCGGCAAAGATAAGCAAAGCCCGCTACTTCTGGCTTAGTTCTCGTGCTCTATTCAAGGCAGAATTTATCCCTTGCTTAAAATGATCAGAAATCTGATCGCCAGAAAAAGACTTGAAAGCCGCTTCTGTTGTCCCTCCTCTTGAGGATACTTTAGATATCCACTCTTCGCAAGTGTAGTCGTACTTATTAAATAAATCTATAGCTCCTCTGAAAGTCTGGTAGGTGAGCAGCTCGGATTGCGCTTGAGTAAAACCCATATCTACAGCTGATTCTATAAGGGATTGCATAAAATAAAATACATAAGCAGGCCCTGATCCTGAGATAGCAGTTGCAGCATCTATGGCGTCTTCTGAATCTACGTAGATGGTTTTTCCAGTTGAGTTCAGCAGGTTCTGAACCATAACCAGCTCGATCCGAGTCACGGCATCTGAAGAAGAGAAAACGGTCATTCCAGTTCCTATCTGTGCAGGAAGGTTAGGCATGGCACGGATAATCTTTTCAATACCGAGGCCATCAGCGATGGTTGACATTTTTACCCCCGCCATGATAGACATGACGACTTGTTGTCCTCCTATGAAGGGAGAAATCGTTTCGAAAAGCGCATCTATATCTTGAGGCTTCACAGCCAGGATGATGAGGTCACATCCTTCTATATAATCTCCAGGCTCTCCATAGACGGTGCCTATTTCTAGTTTCTTAAGTTCTTCTGCTTTCTTCATGCTCTTCTCAAGGATAACCATATTGTCTTCTGTAACAATATGACTTCTGAGAAAACTACGCGCATAAGTAAGACCCATATTACCCCCTCCGATGACCAGTATCTTCATGTATAATTATTTTTCTTGCTCGATAACGTAGAACGGTGTTTAAGCCATCTTTTTATAATTCTTTATTGCCAGTTGTAGAGAGGTGCCCTTGTCGTTTCTTACCGTTAGTTCTGCATCTAGGATTCCAGCCATTCTGTGTATAAGCGTATATCCTGTGCCTCCACTTTCTATCGGTAGACTCGGGTCAGAAACACCTTGTCCATTGTCGATAATCTGCAACATCAATCTGTTGTTTTCTTCTTTCAGGCTTAAGTTGATGTTTCCTTTTTCACCTTGGCGGAATGCATGTTGTAAGGCATTATGGATGACTTCATTGCAGATGATTCCGAGTGGAATTACGGTATCTGCATCGAGCTTCATATGCTGGACTTGAGATGAAAAACTTATCAAGTGTTCTTTCTCTCTATGTTGTTCGTATAATTCTTTTTCTAATTTTTTAAAGTAGTCCACCATACCGATCCCTTCTAGATCTTTCCATTGTGCGATGTTCTGTCGTAGAATTCTTACAGCATAATCTCTGCGTATTTTTTTCTTTGGGTCGGAAGAGGTGGCATTGGACTTATCTAAAATACCCATAACATAAGAGAGGACATCTACATTGTTAGACACCCGTGATTTAATCTCTGTTGTTAAAGTTTTTCTTTCTTTTTCTAAGCTTTCTTTAGTAGCGTTTAGGCTATTGATTGTTGAGGATTTTTTACGCTTGTCATTTAATAGAAAGAATATAAATCCTCCTAAGGTCATCAAGGTGAGGGCAAGTGCGCCGATTAATATATTTCTTACCGTGGACTTGGATGATTTTATGCCATCGAGTTCTTCAGACATGCGGTCGTACTCAGCATCTTTAGCTCTTGTTTTTTCTACGAATTCTCCAGATACCTGGTCGATTTCGGCTTGGTGCTTTATGGCCAGTAAGGAATCTTGATAGTTGTCCCACTTGTCTTTATATTTTGACGCGTTTCTATAGTTAAGTACGGCTCTTTCCATTTCGGACATATACTTATAGGTTTCTGCAACTCTATGTTGGTCACCGAGTCTATTGAATCCACTTAACGCTTCCGCAAATGCGGGTCTTGCTTGAAAAGTTTTTCCTGTTTTACCTAAACTGATGGCATTACCGAGTTGGGTGATGGCCGTAAGTTTAGGGGTATGATTCGCTCTGAAATTTCTGAGATATGATTTAGCAGAGCGGATGGCAGGTCCGTAATTTCCAGCGATACTTCCGATTTCAGACTGATACGCTAGATCACGGGTAATTGCTGTTGTATCGTTGGTAGCAGCGGCGAGTTGTGTAGCCTTACCTAGATTGGTTATGGCTTGAGATGCTTGACCTTGAGTCGCTTGAAGCTTAGCCAGGGTATATAGAACATCTAGTTGGCCATTGACATTGTTTTCTTTTTTATATCCATCTAAAGCTTGCTGGTATGCTTGGATGCTTTCTCCGTTTTGGCCTTGGTCTTTGTATAGTTCTGCTGAACCTAGGCTAGCAAGCGCATAGGCTGCATTGTTGCCAGATGCCTGAAAACCTGCAGTAGCAGCGTCGTAATTTTCTCTAGCCAGATTAAACAGACGTTTGTTTCTATATGCTTCGGCAAGAAAATATTTGCCTTGAGCGATCTGAGCAGCATCCTCACCCGCAGTAGCAAGAGAATCATAACTCAGCATCAGCTCTATGGGAAATTCCCCCTTGCTCATCGCAGTCGAAATAGAATTATTGAGCTCAGAAAGCCCACTTTCTTCCTGGCCATAACTAGTAAGTGCAGATACAATTAGAATTGTGGTCAGAATGATTTTCAATGTATGTGTCATAAGTATATTACATAGGATTACACTCCCCAGTCTCAACTGTGAAATGGATAATGATGAATAAGTGCAATTATTGAGCCACTTGCCGCGGCATAAGAATATGGAATTGCTATTGCTCAAGGCAAATATATGGTAGATGATGAACTTATAGCTATATATATCACAGCCAATGTATAAATTCAGGGTTATCCCTTGACATGATAGGCATACCTAGGAATTTAAGAATGGAAAAAGAATTGTCTGGCTCATTGAAATAAGTATTGACCATTCTCTACCAAAATCAATACTTTTCGGTATAGCAAGTCATATGGCAATGGAAGTAGAAATTCTCCCTAATGAAGAATATGAATATTTTAAAACCTCAAATCATGCAGGCAGTGCAATCCATGTATTATTAAGAATTAAAGGATGCTTTCATACTTTTCAAGCATTCCCCAGATTCCTAAAAACGTTTTTACAGTTTCTCTGCTAGCTCTAATGTCACAGTTCGTCATAAGAATTTTTCCAATGTTGGTCTCTGGATTGAAGGAGAAATAGATTGAGCTACCATATGGGTTTCCACCATAATGCTTTATAGAACCATCATTATCCAATTGCCAGAATACACCGATATTATCAAACCTTTTCTGTGGATTGGTTGCGGCAACACTGTCTAACAATTGTGGTGACATCATTGTGCGAAAAGATTCATCAGTAAGTAAGTTGCTATTTCCATTATACCCTTTTATCATTTCCATTAAGTAGATTGATAAATCTTCTATGTGGGTATAGATACCTCCGTCTGGATAGTTGCTAAATCCTAATGATGGAGTCTCTATCAAGTTTTCTGAAATATAGTTAGTAGCCAGTCTGTCTTCAGGAACATTGATTTCATGAAACTTTGTATCTGTCATTTCCAGTATATCGAATACATTTTCTTGGATATAAGTATCGAAGGACTCACCTACAATACACTCAATAATGTAGGCCATTAAGCCAGCTCCGACATTAGAATAAGTATAATGTTTTCCTATAGGTTTATTATGAAAGCTAGATTCGTCATACCATTTTCCAGATGTAGAAAAAATCTCTTTATAATAAGTAGAGAGCGGAAGTGGACTATTGGGTTTTAGAAGAGACAACCACTGTAGGTTTTCAGGATCGAGTTTACTATTGACTAATGAAGTCTTCTCGGTATAATAGTATGTTCTCAAGTCGTAATTATTCTCAGTATCGACAATCCCAGAGGTATGTGTTACAAGGTGTCTGATTCTTATAATTGAGTCTTTAAAATGGGGATTGACAATTTCGAATGGAAGGAAATCATTGATGGGAGAATCTAAAGATAGTTTCTCCTGTTCTATAAGTTTCATTGTAGCATAAGCAATTGTGGTTTTCGTCGTAGAAGCAATGCATTGCATGGTCTTAGTAGTGTAAGGTTCTCTACTTTCTATGTTGGCATATCCGAGGGCGCTCTGATATAAGATACCATCCATATTTACAATTGCGGCTGCAAAACCAGGCAGAACATTTTCATTGTAAATACCAGCAAGTTGTAAGTCTAAATTGTCCTTTTGATCTTGACCGCAGGAAAAGATAGATGTAGCGATCACATAATACATTAGCATACTAAAACTTCTAATTGACGTACTCATAATTTTTATCCATAATTTAGATACAAATCACGGTAAAACTTGGGGTTTCATCGACCTATGGGAAGCAATGAGACCTATTTATTCAATCTTTTATGGTCTTTTATATAAGCAGATGGGGACAATCCAGTGTGTTTCTTAAATATTCTATTAAAACTGCTCTTAGACTTAAAACCGCATTCATAAGCAATTCCAAGTAACGAAAGATGTTCGATTAAGTCGCTATCAATTTTTTTTATAAAAGCTTCTACCCGATGCCCATTGATGAAGTCGTAAAAATTGGTCTTGAGGTGATTATTCAAGTAATAAGATAATTTTTTGTCAGTTGTACCGAGCTGTTTAGCAAGTTTGTTGAGGGTCAGATCATTGTCTAAATATGGATGACTATTGCTGAAAAGACTATGTATTTGAAGATTGATATTTTTGTTTTCTTCTTCTGAAATGTATTTTCTTTTACTTTGAATAGTGTTAACCTTGGAATCAGAACTAGAAAAATCCGCTTCTATACCAGGTTGTTGAATTCCATAAAAACCTAAATAAAAGATGAGAAAAACATAGGTGCTTACCTGCGCTAGATCTATATAGCCTGATGAACCTATCGTACCTTTAAATAAAAGAATGAATAATTGTATGGTTAAGCAGGTGATTAGTCCATACACTAAGAGTTGCAGCCATCTGAAGTTTCTATATTCTATACTCGAGAATTTATCTCTGAGATGGGTATCTATCTTATAGAATAGCTTAAGTGCCATCAGAAGATAGAACATAGTAAATAGAATCTCAAGTAGATCTACAATAAGGTGGTTTTCATTTAGAAAAACTAAGTAGGAATATATATATGCCTTATTAGCTACACTTATCAATACGGGAATTGTAACCACTATGAAATATCCTAGAAAGGGAAGAAAATGTTTTTTATGTTTTACTATAAATCTTGACCGGTTCGAAATAATAGATTTAAAGTATAGATAGACTAGTGGGCCTAATAAGAATGTGGTTCCACTTGTAAGTATGGAAAAATATTGTAGTATCCTGATTTCATGAAAGACGCCATAAGAACCTAATAAGGCAATTAAAAGAATGATAAAAATGATCTTATGTATGTTGTGATGTATTTCATTTTTACCTCTCTTAAATAAGAATAGTAGGCACATAACAATAACAGCAATGGCAGTAACAATAATGAAATCTATAAATAATTTCATGGCGATGTAATTGATGGCAAAATAGGAATTATTAATGGATAGCAATCGCCTTTAAATGGGCAACATTAATATCTTAAGGAAGACAGAAAATAGGATGATTATAAATCTATAGTAACTGAGCCCTAGATGATAGGGCCATGTCTATTGATCTACATCGCCTTCCATCCATACATGTAGTATGCCACAGCCATTGTATAAATTCAGGGTTATTCCTTGACCTGTGAAGCCATCTGTATGGGTGTTGAAATGTAAATGAGATGAACTCCCAGAGAACTGTTATAGAATGCAGCATACCAGTTGAAAAGATACTGCCTTTCTATGATTCATGTTATAGGGCTGTATCACAGTCGCCCTAATATAATTGTTTCTGCATTATACCTCTTCTATTATAGATGTGCCTTTAGATTTATCTCCGGATGTCCACTGCCACGATTCATGTAGGCGTATCTTGCCATCAGCTAGGATTTCAGGTTTAGAAAAGCATATGCCTGTCATGAAAGCCCCTTTAGAATTGATCTGGTGATACCTCATCTCGATGTTTCCATCTTCATCAACAAGACCGATTAAGTGCCCTTTAATAATGTCTCCACCGTAATAGACAGAAGTGAGTATGTTTCCTACTTGCTTATACTCAAATATGGTTTCCTCTGTTGTTTCTCCATTTTCAGAATTTTCAATAGGTCTGAATTTCTTGTTGTTGTAGTTGATTTTCATGGTAGAGTTACGCAGATGTTTTTTATTAATGACGATGGATATCTAGTGGCATCAAGGACATAAGTTAAGCCTTCTTATTTATAATGTAATATTATGCTTTTTCTAGTCAACAGACATGTTTAGATTTTTTTGAAGAAACTAGAAAAATGGAGGTATTAAGAACCCGTCTTGAAAATGGACAGTCTACAATATAGGTGGTGGATGATGATTTTAGTAACATTTTAATGGTGGTGTACGTTCATGTATAACAAGGGTATTTTGATGTTGTTCGAATTATTGTGTTTGGCTGAAGGGTGCTTTATCGATTCCCTTATTGTTTATAGAAAGTACTGAGTTTATCTTGAAATATAAGAGCTACATAAGTGAAGTTATAAAATTGGTTTTTGTAGCAATGCTATGTTCTTGCTCAAGTAAGCATGATTCTATTGTCCTAGAAAAGGACTATGCTTCCATTATAACGAGAGACTCGATAGAAATAAGAATAGATTCTTCCCAGATAAAAACTTATGGTTTATTTTCTGCTGGAATAACTGAAGGGGGCGAACATATATTTTCAGGATATAATGATTATAATCACACGCTTCAATTGTTTGACTTATCAACCAGAAAGCTATATAAAACCATCGAGCTTAAAAAAGATGGTCCTTCAGAAATTTCAGATGTATCAGGCATTTATTTTCATAATTTAGATTCAATATTTTTCTATAACAAAAATAAGATTGAGATTTCAATTCTTAATACCAACTCGTTGAATGTTGAGCATGTAAATTTCTTGGATGCATTGACTCCGGGAAAAGAAGCTTGGCCAATAAATGATCACAATTTTAGACTTTTCTTCCATAGAAATTCAGCGTCTATATTATTTAAAAATCACTATCGTGATTCTTATGCAGAGGACTTATCACTTGTCGGTGTATATAGACTAGCAGATGATGCCTATCATTATGTTGATTTTTTTCACACGGAACCAATCGATCACAAGAATCAATTTGGACAACTTAATAATGTATGTATATCTAGTCCGAGTAATCGAGACAAAGTTTACATCAATAATTTATATTCCAACATAACGTATGAATTAGATCTTAATGACCTAATAGGAGCGACTGTAATTGAGGATTCTTCTGTCAATAGTACTTCTAAATTATCTAATTTTGTTAATGGTCAATCTCCAGATAGACACTTTGTTGAAAACGATGTTTACACGGAACTTCTTCCACTTGAAAATGGATATTTTCTGAGAGTTGTATGGGCGTCAGCAACTTATGATGATTCAATTAGCAACCCTTTTTTGGATAAGCAATTTGTATTGCACCTTTATGATAAAGACTTCAATCACCTTTATTCAGAGTTTCTTCATAATGAGGGTATACTTGCTTATGGTTGGTTCGTGTTAGGTAATTCAATCTATTTTCAGATCAACCATCCTGCCTATTTACATTCTAAAGAAAGTGTGCTGAAGTTCAACAAATTTACTTTCAATATTGATTGACTAGATGTTTTTTATTGTGAAATTAAGTCATGGTTGTGTTGCCGCATCTAAATGATAATTGTCTTAAATTTTCTTATGATGTGATTCTGAGTTTTGAT
>CAZFJO010000072.1:0-14154 GCA_964518915.1 uncultured Saprospiraceae bacterium | reverse complement strand
CACTTGTCGAATCCTGGGGCTTTGAAGCGAACTTTAGGATTGTTAGAAAATCCATATTTTTCTTTAGGCATGCCCAGAAAGTTGGTGTCTAACTTCCCATTGTCGTTTTTGTCGTGGAATAAGGTAATCGCATATTCTCCAGCAGGAATATCTGGCATCTGAGTGATGATTGTATCGCTTTCTACAGCTATTATCTGCGAAGCATAGACTTTTTCAGTATCTCGGAAGTCTTCTTTATTGTTATAAAGGGCTATTAATAGCTTGCCTTTTACTTCTTTTATCCCTTCTACTTGAAGGTGAATGGCCGATTGGCCGATTCCTAAAAATGGCAGAAAGACCATTGCAGTGATTATTCTAATCATAATCTATGTTCTAAATTATCCTGTAAAGTAAAGGTATATATATGAAGAAAACGACAGAAAGGGTGTTTCTAGCTGCCTGAATCAATCATACTGTGCCAAATTGACATTAAAGCACGGTTGGTATGGAAAATGTTCTATGTTTAAAGCCTATCTTTGTACCCTTATAGGGAATCCCATAGATTGCTGAAGAAAAAGCTATAAAGTGGAGCCTAATAAAGAACGATAACAAAAAGAAATCACCTATATAGATGCTTAAAATATTCAAGAAAGTATTCGGGACTAAGTATGATCGAGATGTAAAGGAATACACGCCGATTGTTAATTCTATTAATGAGTATTTCGCTTCGTATGAGCATATCTCTAACGATGAACTGAGAAATAAGACCATAGAATTTAAAGAAAGGATTAAAACCTATCTGTCCGAAATAGATGCAGAGCTTTCAGAACTTGAACAGAGATCAAGTACAGAAGAGGACTTAGATGTTAAAGAAGGTATCTATGGGGAAATAGACAAGTTGACAGATGAGCGCGACAAGTACCTAGAGGAAATCTTGAAAGAAATCCTCCCAGAAGCATTCGCAGTGGTAAAGGAAACGGCTAGGAGGTTTAAAGACAATGCTGAAATAGTTGTTACGGCTACTGAGCATGACCGTGATCTTGCCGCGACTTCAGAATATGTTACCATCAATGGTGACCAAGCCACTTGGAAAAACACGTGGTTAGCGGCTGGAGGAGAAATCACCTGGAACATGATGCACTATGATGTGCAACTGATAGGAGGGATGGTGCTTCATGATGGTAAGATTGCAGAGATGGCAACAGGGGAAGGAAAGACTCTTGTAGCAACATTGCCTGCTTACCTTAACGGTCTTTCAGGCGGGGGTGTCCATGTTGTAACGGTCAATAATTATCTGGCTCGAAGGGATCAAGAATGGGTGGGACCTATTTTTGAATTTTTATTCCTATCGGTAGATTGTATCGATAAGTATAAGCCACATACAGAAGATAGGATGCGCGCATATCGCAAGGATATTGTGTATGGTACGAACAATGAATTTGGCTTTGATTATCTGAGAGATAATATGGTCCGGTCGACGAAAGAGCTTGTCCAGCGTAAGCACCACTTCGCAATGATTGATGAGGTTGATTCAGTCCTCGTGGATGATGCTAGAACGCCATTGATTATTTCAGGGCCAGTTCCAGAAGGATCCGAAGAGCAAGAATACAATGCACTCAAGCCTAAGGTGGACAGATTATTCAGTGCACAGAGAAAGCTAGCGACAGACTACCTGGCAGATGCTAAGAGATTATTTAAGCAAGGAAATGCAGGATATGAAGAAGGTGATTCCGGAATGTCTCTTCTCAGAGCACACAGAGCGATGCCTAAGTATAGACCTCTTATTAAATTTCTCAGTGAAGATGGAGTAAAAGTACTTCTGCAGAAAGCGGAGAACTTCTATATGCAAGAACAGAGTAAGCGGATGCACCTTGTGGACGATCCACTCTTGTTTACCATAGATGAGAAAAACAGAAACGTAGAGCTTACAGAAAAAGGGGTTGAATTTCTTTCTAAAGGAGAGAATGATCCTAATTTTTTCGTTATGCCAGACATCGCTCTTGAGATGCAAGAACTTGCACTGCAAGAGGAGCAAGAGGGAAGGAAGCTCACCGATGAAAGAGATACACTGATACAAGACTACTCTATTAAAAGTAGAAGACTTCACTCAGTAAGCCAGTTGCTTAAGGCATATACCTTGTTCGAAAAAGATCAGGAATATGTAGTCATGGATGACCAGGTGAAAATTGTAGATGAGCAGACGGGTAGGATGATGGAAGGTCGTCGTTATTCTGATGGATTGCACCAGGCCATAGAGGCTAAAGAAAGCGTAAAAGTGGGTAACCTTACTCAGACCTATGCAACAGTTACCCTCCAGAATTATTTCCGTATGTATCACAAGCTATCGGGTATGACCGGTACTGCAGAGACGGAAGCTGGAGAATTCTGGGAGATCTATAAACTTGATGTTGTGGTCATCCCTACGAATCGACCCATCATCAGAGATGATAAAGACGATTTAGTTTATAAAACAGCCAGAGAAAAATACAACGCTGTTATAGATGATATACAAGTTCTTACACAGCAAGGAAGACCGGTTCTGGTCGGAACCACATCCGTAGAGATTTCTGAATTGCTGAGTAGAATGCTTAACCTCAAGGGCATCAGCCACAACGTACTTAATGCGAAACAACACCAGAGAGAGGCAGAAATTGTTGCGGAAGCTGGTAAGCCAGGAAAGGTTACCATTGCAACCAACATGGCTGGTAGAGGAACGGATATAAAGCTTTCTCAAGAAGTAAAAGAAGCAGGTGGTCTAGCAATTATAGCGACAGAACGCCATGATTCAAGACGGGTAGATAGACAGTTAAGGGGTCGTGCCGGTAGACAAGGAGATCCAGGTAGCTCACAGTTTTATGTGAGTCTGGAAGACAACCTGATGCGTCTATTTCAATCAGAGCGTATCGCTAAGATGATGGATAAGATGGGTCACCAAGAAGGAGAGGTGATTCAGCATTCTATGGTAAGTAAGTCTATAGAGCGGGCTCAGAAGAAAGTAGAAGAGAACAATTTCGGAATAAGAAAGAGATTGCTTGAGTATGATGATGTAATGAATATTCAGAGAGAGGCGATCTACAAGAAAAGAGACAATGCACTGCTAGGTAAGCGTCTGTCGGTGGATCTCAACAACATGTTTGCAGGATTGACAGAAGCACTGGTGGTTGACCATAGGCAAGGAGGTGATTATGAGACTTTCAGGTCTGCATGTCTTCAGAGCCTAGGTGTCGATCCGTCTATGGATGCGGCTTTATTTGCCGAGGGAGGAGAGCAAGAAGTAATTGATTCATTTCAAGAGGACATATCTCAGCGATATGCAAGGAAAGCAGAACAGATTATACGAGTTGTATACCCGGTTGTAAAACGGGTACACGAAAATGAAGGCCATAGATATAAGCGTATTGCACTGCCATTCTCAGATGGGGGTCAGAAGCAACTGAATGTATCTGCTGATCTTGAAGAAGGGGTTAACACAGAAGGAAAGTCGATCATCAAGGACATAGAGATGGCCGTTACACTAGCCCTCGTTGATAACAACTGGAAGGAGCACTTAAGATCTATGGATGAACTAAAGGATTCTGTTCAGTCTGCATCGTTCGAGCAGAAGGATCCACTGGTAATTTATAAGATGGAAGCCTATAACTTGTTTGAGCAATTGATATACAAGATGAATTATGAAGTCTGTTCTTATCTTATGAGAGGAAAACTAGCCATAGCTGGTGATGACTCGGTAAGGGAAGCTAAGGAGCAGAGAACAGATATGAGTAGGGTTCAGACGAGCAGACAAGACGAAGCTAGAAAAGCAGCTGCTGCCGCAGCAGGAAGACGACAGAAGGTTGAAACAATCAAGCGAGTTGAAAAGAAAGTGGGTCGTAATGAACCTTGCCCATGTGGAAGCGGAAAGAAATTCAAGCATTGTCACGGAAAGTAAATGTGATTCTGGTCCACTTATTGTAAAATGTATTTATTAAGATCGTCGTTATGTATTACATATCAGGCACATTCTGGTAGATATAGTAACATTTTATACTTTTGACGACGGATAAATAATAAGAAAATGAATCACCCTATAACTAGACTTTTCGGTTTTCTCTGCCTTTTATTGTTACCACTGTGTTCTTATGGGCAGCGTGTAACAGTTACAGAAGACCCAGCGATCACCGCTATGATGCAGAAATTCGTTTCTGCTAATCAAGGAGAAGAAACCATCAGAGGCTGGCGTATACAGATTATAACAACTGATGATCGCAGACAGATGGAGAAAGCTAGATCTAAGTTTATGGGTATGTACCCGGATATAAAACTATCGTGGGAACATGTGAGCCCTTACTACAAGGTTCAGATAGGAGCTTATGAAACGAGGATGTCTCTACAACCGTTCCTTCTTGAGTTAAAAAACGATTTTCGGTCTGCGATTCCGGTCATGGACAATGTTAAAAAGTCGGAATTGATCCAGTACTAAAAGCATGTCCACCTCAGGGAGGAAATATGGAAGAAAGAAAAGCATAGATTGGATTACCCTTTCTATCTATATGAGTCTGCTGGTAATCGGCTGGATGATGTTGTATGCCGTATCTTATAATCCTGAGAACATATACAGCTTTCTTGATTTCAGTACAATTATCGGGAAGCAGAGTATGTGGGTTGTTGTATCCTTAGTTGTTATGATAGCAATGCTCACCATAGACTGGAAGATCTGGAATACATTCGCTTATCCGATATACCTCATCTCTATGGTATCTCTGATCTTGGTTCTACTCTTAGGTACCGAAATTAAGGGAGCTAAATCATGGTTTACATTTTCCGGGGTAGGTTTACAGCCATCAGAGTTTGCTAAGTTTGCGACAGCGATAGCCATATCTAGTTACCTCAGTTACTATAAGAGTAGTGTGAAAAGTATCAAGGGATTCTTAATCACTTCCTGTCTGGCTCTTGCACCGATGATTCTTATAATTATCCAGCCGGATCCTGGATCGGCGCTTACATTTTCATTTTTCCTGTTTTTGTTATATAGGAGAGGCATGTCTGAGGTGTACTTTATTCTAGGATTTTCACTTATAGCTATTTTCATTTTATCCATGCTATATGGGTCTATGATTATAAGTATAGATGCTATTCTTATAGGGTTGTTGATTCTGATTTTCAACCTTCCTAATCAGAACATTCGAAATTCATTGCTTTTCGTAGTAGGGATATTTCTGATGACTTTCTTACTGTATAGGATCAACCCATATTATGGCCTAGCACTTTCTACAGCGTCATTTTTACTATATATTTTTCTGCATATCCGAGCCCGTGCTTTCCGTATGGCGACACTCGTAGGAGGAGGAGTATTGCTTTCTGTAATATTCGGTATGGGATCTACATTCGTAGTAGAGGGATTATTGAAGCCGCATCAGCAGGCAAGGATATATTCTTGGTTGAGACCCGACCTGGTAGATTCAGATAACTTATACAATTTAGAGCAATCCAAGATGGCCATCGGGTCAGGTGGATTTCAAGGAAAAGGGTTTCTCAATGGGACCATGACTAAGCTAAATTATGTTCCTGAGCAGACTACAGATTTTATATTTAGTACAGTAGGAGAGGAGCAAGGATTCGTAGGAGCGCTCGGAGTTATTCTACTATTTACATTATTGCTTATCAGAATAACGGTAATTGCTGAACGGGCTAAGAGTCCATTCATTCAGAACTATGCTTATTGCATAGCTGGAATATTTTTTATTCATGTATTTATTAACATAGGCATGTCCATGGGATTGATGCCAGTAATAGGAATTCCTCTTCCCTTTCTAAGTAAGGGTGGTTCTGCACTCATAGGCTTTACCTTGATGATAGGAGTATTATTGAAAATGGATCTTGAAAAGTGATGATATGAGTTTTATAATAGAAAAGAAAGATCCAGGATCTTCTGCTCGCGCAGGAATATTGTCTACCGATCACGGCGATATCCTTACACCGATTTTTATGCCTGTCGGCACACAAGCTACAGTAAAGGCAGTTCATGTCAATGAACTTCATAAAGAAATAGGTGCTCAGATTATTCTCGGGAATACCTATCACCTATACTTAAGACCTGGCACAGAAATTCTAGAAAAAGCTGGAGGCTTACATCGTTTTATGGGATGGAATAAACCGATGCTTACAGATAGTGGTGGCTTCCAAGTTTATTCCCTCAAGGGGATGAGAAAAATAACAGAGAAAGGGGTTAAGTTTCAATCGCACATCGATGGATCTCGCCATTTCTTTACGCCAGAATCTATCATGGATATACAGCGGCAGATAGGAGCAGACATCATTATGGCATTCGATGAGTGTACGCCTTATCCATGTGATTTTAAGTATGCTCGACGATCGATGCATATGACGCACCGATGGTTAAAACGTTGTATAGAACGATTCGATAGTACAGAACCTATCCACGGTTACAATCAGATTTTAGCACCCATCGTCCAGGGTAGTACTTATCCAGAACTCAGAAAAGAATCTGCGGCCTTTATTGCCGATCAAGGCCGGGAGATTAATGCCATAGGTGGGTTATCTGTAGGCGAGCCGCATGCCGATATGTATGCCATGACCGCAGAAGTCACAGCTATTCTTCCAGAGGAAAAACCTAGATACCTCATGGGTGTAGGACTGCCAGAAAATATTTTAGAGAGTATAGCTCTTGGAATAGATATGTTCGATTGTGTATTGCCTTCTAGAAATGCTAGGCATGGTATGCTTTATACATGGGATGGGGTCATTAATATTAAAAACGCGAAGTGGAAAGATTGTTTCGATCCGATTGATGAGAACAGTAAGAGTGAAACCAGCAGATTACATACCCGAGCATATCTGAGACACTTGTTCCAAGTTAAAGAACTTGTAGGTCCACAGATTGCTTCCTTACATAATCTGGCTTTTTTCTTAGAACTTGTAGAGGAAGCGAGGAAGCATATATTGCAAGGTGATTTTCACAATTGGAAAACTTCTATCGTTCCTAATCTAAATCGCCGATTATAAAGAAGATTGATTTATATATTATCAAGAAGTACTTAACTACTTTTTTCTTTACGATTGTCTTGTGCACCTTCGTGGCGATCTCTATTGATTTTTTTGAGAAAATTGATAAGTTTCTGAACTGTGGTCTGCCTTTCGGCAAAATAGTTACGCAATATGTGATTCATTTTATTCCGTGGATCAATGGACTTCTGTGGCCATTATTCGCATTCATATCTGTTATCTTTTTTACCTCTAGAATTGCCAAAGATTCTGAAGTCGTAGCCTTGTTGTCTGCCGGTGTAAGTTACCGCAGATTTTTACTTCCTTATATTGTATCTGCTAGTTTCGTTGCTTTATTGTTATTTCTAGGCAACCATTACGTTATTCCGATAAGCAACAAAAAGAAAGCAGAATTCGAAACGGAATTCTTGAAGAAGGGTAGAAAGAAATCCTTGTCCAGTAACATTCATTTTTTCTTGAATCCCGATGAGAAAATATATGCGCGATCGTTCCGACAGATTGATTCTGTGGCACAGAGTTTCAGAGTAGAATCATTCAAGGATGGTCAGCTTGTCAAGATTGTAAAGGCGAGCCAACTTAAGTACAATGGAGATTCTTCTGTGTGGACACTTAAGGATTATGAGATCAGAAAAGTGGATGGCCTGAGAGATACCTTTCAGTCCTTTAAGGGCGAGCGCAAGGATACCGTATTCGAATTTGTTCCAGATGACTTTATACGCCACGATAAGCAGAAAGAAATGATGGTTTCGCCGGATCTGAAAAACTTTATTCAGAAAGAAAGACAGCGGGGAATCGGGGCCGCGCAGACCTTCGAGGTAGAACTTTATCGTCGATCCGCTAATCCATTTACTGTAATTCTACTGACCTTACTAGGGGCTTCAATAGCTAGTAGAAAAACAAGAGGAGGGATGGGGATTCACTTAGCCATAGGTGCTGTTCTGGGGTCGATACTTGAGGTTATGACTAAGATTTCGATGACCTTTTCTAACAATCTAGGTGTGTCTCCGATGATCGGTGTATGGATACCTAATCTGCTATTCATCTGTATCACCATTTATGTTGTTTCTCGCGCCCAGAAATAAATCCGCTTAGCTTAAATATTTTCCGACAATAGGCATTCTTCTTCCTACGCCAAAAGCCTTAGGACTTACCCGCAATACGGGAGCAGTCTGGTATCTTTTAAATTCATTCCTGTTGACCAACCTGAGTGCTCGCTTAACCAGGGCTTCGTCATGACCCATCGCTATAATATCCTGAGGGTCTCTGCGATTTTCGATGTACTCATAAAGCACTGCGTCTAGAATGTCGTATTCTGGTAGACTATCGGAGTCTTTCTGGTTAGGTCTTAATTCTGCAGATGGAGGCTTGGTAATAGAGTTTATAGGAATTACTTCTCTGTCTTTGTTGATGTATCGCGCTAACGCAAATACTTCCGTCTTATACACATCACCGATGACGGAGATGCCACCAGCAAGATCACCATAAAGTGTTCCATAACCGACGGCCATTTCACTTTTATTAGAAGTATTGAGAAGGATGTTTCCATACTTATTAGAGATAGCCATATTGAGAGCACCTCTGATTCTTGCTTGTATATTTTCTTCTGTTACATTAAACGGTAGATCCCCGAAGATGGGTGATAACTTATCCATGTAAGCTCCATAGATGTCCTTTATTTCTATGATATTATATGGTGCACCTAGGTTTTCTGCAAGTTGTCTTGCGTCAGCAATACTATGGTCAGATGAAAACTGTGAGGGCATAAGTAGGCACCTTACATTTTCTCCTCCTAAGGCTCGTGCTGCGAGGGCAGCTGTTACTGCAGAATCTATTCCTCCTGATAACCCTAGGACTGCGGTTGTAAAACCAAGTTTAGAAAAATAATCTTTGATGCCAATTACAATAGCATCGTGGATGAGGGCTATTTTGTTTTTCTCTTGTACTTCCACTTTTTCACTAGAGACAACTTCCTCTAAGTCATACGTGCGGATACATTCCTGGAAATACGGCATCTCGTCGTAGACATTTCCTTTAGGTCCCATTACGACAGATCCCCCGTCGAATATTATTTCAGTCTGCGCGCCGATGTGATTACAATAAAACATCGGAAGGTTGTATCTATCGACATTGGCTCGGATGACGTTGAGCCTTTCTTCAGCTTGTCGATATGAGAACGGTGATGCAGAAACATTCAGAATAAAATCTGGATTGTATGGCATCATTTCATCAATCGGACAGACAGTGTATAGTGGATTTTCATTGCCTATATTCCAGATGTCTTCACATACTGAAAGGGCTATTTTTTTTCCTTTATACTCAACGATTCCCCATTCTGATGCAGGCTCGAAATATCGATATTCGTCGAATATATCATAAGTAGGAAGGAGGGTCTTGTGCTGGATATATTGTACCTCACCATCGGCTATAAAATAAACAGAATTAAAAAGATCTTTTCCTTCGATCACTGGGTTTCTAGATGGAGACCCTACGACTATTGCTATGCCGTGTGATGCACTTTTTAATCGATCTATACTATCTTCTGCAAGATTTATAAAATCGTCAAACTCTAAGAAATCTCGCGGCGGATAACCACAGGTTGATAATTCACTAAAAAGAATAATATCTGAACCTGCTTGCTTAGCCTCATCGATAGCGGAAAGCATTTTATCTGTATTCCCTGAGAAATTACCAATGTGATAATTTAATTGGGCCATTGTTATCTTCATATCCTATTTTTATCTCTGCGTGCGCTAAGATATAAAGACGATCGGGAATCGTGAGATAGTTCTTTATTTTGTCTTCAGAGAATCTATGGTAGAAAGTAACTTCTTCGTGTAAGGGATTAAATATTCTGGTAAGTTTTTATCATCGGTATCGATAAAATATTCTTTCCAGGTTCCGTCTATTGTTTTTAAAACATGTATGGTGCCTTGATCATAGGCATCTGGCATACCGATTCTTTCTTCAGGTTCTTCTTTTAACTTTTCTATGGGTAATTCACTTAGAACAAGAGAGGCATCGTCGTAAGCATCTGTTCCCAGTGGTATGGCATTAAAACTTAATTCTTCATTGAAGTAACGTTCATTTCTGTCCCTATAGACTGCCTTGTTTTGAATCATGAACAGATGGGCACAATCTCCTAAACACTCACCATAGGAAACACCGAACACGAAGGAATCTTCATCAGGAGTAATAGGATCTAACCTACCATCTTCACTGGTACATGAGAAAATCATTAAAACGAAAAGAATTATATATAGCTGTTTCATAAGAGGCTTTATCTATATAGACGTGCACTGGTCGATAAAACGTTGGTGAGAGAGAATCACAAGAACAAAACTATGGTTTTTCTTAAATTATTTCATAGAAATAAGGGACGTCCACACGCTGAGTTTGTTGTCTTCAAATCGGGTCCATATCGGTCGTATGATTCCATTGTGAGCACTGATGTCATTGTAATCCCCGAAGAAGATAAATGGATTAGGATTGAAGGAGGACTCGCTGATTTTTTTATTGGTAAATGATAATCCCCCATCTGTTGAGTATGCTAAATAAACATCAGTGAGGTTTTTCTCTGTTTCCCGACGGTCATAAAACACGGTATATATATATCCTGTTTCTGGATCGATATCCATCCAAGTAAAAAACTGATGCCTCTTGCTGATGTCGTCGTTTACTTTTTTAGGAGAGGACCATGATTTTCCTTGATCGTCACTTGAGATGATCCATACATCCGTGTCGTCTACGCCATTGCGCTGATCGGTCCAGTTGACATATAATCTCCCTCTATACGGTCCAGAAGAGTTGTCAATTCCTAAGATAGGCATTCCGTTGGCTCGCATCAATCCTGGGATTTTATGATCCCATCCGCCTACATGGTCGGCGATTGATCTTTCTGCTTTCATCCATGTAAGACCTTGATCACTGGATGTATTGTGGTATAATTTTCCATCATAAGACCACACTACATGGTAATTTCCATCTAAATCTATGGCAGGTACTGCACCTTCAGTTGTCTGATCGCTATCTATGCAATTACCCTCATTACTGCTTATAGATATAGGGGTAGTCCATGTAATACCATCGTCAGTAGATTGCGAAAAAAGTATGCGGGATTTATCAGCGGGGTCTTCACTTCCATATTTATCGAATTCAGTCCACGTCATGATGACCTTTCCTGTTGCAGGGTCTATGTACATCCATTGCTTGTCTTGATCTTTTTCCCCTCTGATATTTGGAAATCCACCATCATTCCATGAGCTGCCATGGTCTGTAGAAGTCTGAACAACAATTCGGTCGAGGAATTCTGGATCCGTATAAGCGCGTCCAGTCGGATTAGATAGGTGTGCGTAATATATCGTACCGCTATCAGATATGCGGACCACTGGATCGCCATATACACCATAAGGAGAACTCAGTTTCTTTCGTTCCCACGTTTTTCCTTGATCTTCAGAAATGTATAAATTATCAAGTATTGATCCGCTGACTATTCTGTTGAGATTGGATGGGTCGATGCAGATAGAAGGTTCGCATGGACCTACCACTCCGTCAGCATTGTGAATAAGAACATTGCCTTCATTGATAAAATGAAGATTGATGGGCGCCACTGTTTTTCTCTGGCAAGAAAAGAAAAAAGCGAGACAGGAAAATACTATGATTCGATTCATAGAATGAAATTAAGTCAAATAGTTGAGAAGGTAACTCTACCACTAGTATTCTTCTTTATACTCACAACGATTCAGAATGATCAAAGCAGCAATGACCCCAGGCACCCATCCAGCACAAGTAAGCAATCCTGTAATTATAATAGATCCGCACCCCTTATCAATGACAGCAAGTGGTGGAAATATGATTGATAGAAAAACCCTTAGTAGACTCATAATAATGGTGGTATTTACTATAACTAATGATTGTAAAGGGGTGTCGAGTTTCAAGTAATCGACAGACGATATAGAGTTCTCGATTAATCGGTTAAAAGTCGATGAAAGAAATATAGATGGTCTGTTCTTTACTATATTTGTATCTAAAATAAATGGACATGAAATATAGAACCTTGCTTCTTTCTTGCTTCTTTTTTATAATCGGTATGATGGCGTGCAAGCATACACATGCTGCTGAGGATAAAAAAGGTAAGGAGTATACTTCAGAATATATATGCCCGATGCGATGTGAAGGTTCCGGTAGCCATGAGATGGGTAAGTGTCCAGCATGTAAGATGGACTATGTAATAAACGATGAGGCTAAGCATCAAGGTGGAAATGAACATGATGGTCATGATCACGGGCAAGATGGCCATAATCACGATCATTGATAGAGATAAAAGGTAAGCCGTTCCTTATCTTTATAAGGAACGGCTTATTCATCTATTAACCAATTTATACCATATCTTATCAGCTGAAGGCTTTTTTGATTTTGCCTCGAGCATTTCTTTTAATTTTATCAAGCGCATCTTCTACCATGTCGTAATCCCTAGGGAATTGTTCTAGATAGGTGTCTAGTCTTTTATTCACTTCATTATTCAGTGCGCGCTTGTCTCCTATATAGACACATGAGAACCCAGAGAAGTGTACTTCTGTATCAAGTGGAATCTCATTTAGTACATCCGATCGATGGAGGTCTGTTATGGTGAGAAAGGCAGCAACTGCTGCTGACTTGTTCCTTTCTACTTCCGTTATCGATGCACGGATATCTATTATTCTAGGCTCCTTGATATCGTTGCCTAAACTGTCTTTAGCTACATTGCCGTCGGTGTCCAGTACGTACTTAAATCCATCTTCTATACTTGTCTCCTTGACGTAAGTGTGTACATGCTCACTTTCTCTACCTATAGCGATCTCTTCTAGATGCAAGGTGACCTTATAGTCGTAACTTGTGTTGTGACGAGGTTCGTCATCGAAGGATAGCCATTTTTTATCATATCTACTCAAGCCCATATCTGTAAGCTCTAGTAAGCTATTTCGATCCAGTCTCAAGTGAGTCGGAGCATCAATGTCTAAGTAGACATATTCTTTTCCTAATTGCTCTGAGCGTACAAGTAGACTTTCTGTCTCCTTATATGCAGGATAGTATCTTGAAATATGAGTGAGGTGGCGGTGTGCGCTCCTAGCTTTTTCTTTGTCAGATTCTGTGTAATTGAGTAACAGATCTTCTGCTTCAGCATAGTGATATGCAGCATCTCTATTTTTATAATCTACAATAACCTGTCTCACATCCACCATTTTAAAAGTGGCTACATATCCATCCTCGCTGATAAGAGGTAGGTAAGGTCTTACCTTATTCTGTCTCTGAACAATCTTATCATAGCCTGTCCAGATGGTGAAGTAATCCGACTCGGCTCCCTTGTCTATAAGGTATTCTAGTCTGTGAAGATCTTGAGCCATGACTCTAGAAAACGCGTCTTCAAGAGCGACAACATACTTGGTCTTTCTATCTTCTTCTCCACCTTGGAGTTTTTCTAGAGAAAAAAGTATGGCTTTGTCATATTCTCCATTCTTAACCATTTTCTCTACACTCTTACAAGAGAAAAGTGTGAGTATGATAAGTGTGCTTATGTAAAATTTTCTAGTCATAGTTAGTGGCTGTTGGTTATAATAAAGACTCTTATGGAATATTGAATGTAGCACTCGGTAGGAGTACTTAATCACTCATTAACGTAGATGTGAAATCTGTGTTAACAAGAAAGTGAGAGGAAGGGCTGCTATTGTTAAGAAGCTGCAAAAATTAACACGGAAATAAGTAATTAAAATCAGAGAGGGTTCTGACTAGAGATGTGATTCATGATTTTAATCCCATGATCTCTGGTGTTTTCTATGAAAAGCTTACTTGTTGCCAGACCACTATTAATCACACCTGCGAGAAATAATCCAGGGATGTTAGATTCAAGTGTGTCAGGATTCAGGATAGGACTGCGATGGTCATCGTCATGGAAGGAGATGCCGATTTTTTCTAGAAAATCGTAGTCGGGTTTATAACCTGTCATGGCTAGAACATAGTCGTTATCTATGGCTACTTCTCCTGTAGGCGTAACGATGGTTACAGTTTTATGATCTATATGGCTTACATGACTATTAAAGTATGCTTTAATAGAGCCTTCCTTTATTCTGTTTTCTATATTAGGCAGTATCCAGTATTTTACTTTTTGATATAATTCAGGTTTTCTTACAACCATGGTTA
>CAZFJO010000071.1:371-14231 GCA_964518915.1 uncultured Saprospiraceae bacterium | reverse complement strand
TTACATCACCACTTCCATCAAAATCAAATGATGTATCTCCTCCAGCACTGGCTACGGCTCCCTGTCCTACAGTAATAGAAAATGTAGAACCTCCTGAAACTGTATATACGGAATTAAAATAAGCGCCGCCTCCCCCTCCGCTTCTTCTATTCAATGCACTTTCCGATCCACCACCGGCTCCAAAAGCCTTCACCTCTATTACTAATTCTACTCCTGCAGGTATCGTCAAGATTCCATCCTCATTTAAAGTACAAGTACTCCCGACTGTAGTACCTATGGTACAATTCTGAGCAAGCACACCGGATGTGCAAAAAAATAAAATACTAAGAAGCGCAATAAACTGTTTCATAATCTTATGTCTTTTATCCATTGTAATTTTCTCTGAACAAATAAGTCGCCGTAATTTAGGCTGCACTCTTTTCTAAACAATCACACAAAATCAATAGGGGGTTGGCTTTAAGTATATCGTTCTAATTAAAACTAAAAATCATTACAATATAGAAAACCCAAAATGAATCTCTCAACCCTTCTAGCCTCTTTATCTATAAAATAACAATTTGCTTTTTTACATTCTCTAAAAAAACATCAATATCACAATGTATAATAACAATTAAATTTCAAATACATGAAACGACAATAACATGCATTAATATAAAGTAACTTACATTTCTTATTAAGCTAAGTGCCTTGAAGTATACTGATCGGTTGTTTTAAATCTCCCACTTAATATGGATGGTTAGAATAAAAGTAAATCTAGGTTACGCTTCAGGCAATATCGATGAGGCGTAATCTATAAGAATCATTATGATGCAAATGCTCGATTTTAAACAAGCTTAATGTACATTTGTCATATTACATATGAACGAAATAATTCAGAACCAACAAAGTATATGGATAGTACAATAACGCCTAGAGTCTCCATCAACATCAACAATCACATCGCAGAAGTAGTATTGAATCGTCCAGAAAAGATGAATGCGATTGACATACACATGTTCGACGCATTGATAGACGCTGGCAAGCAAGTTTCTGAAGATCCAGCGGTAAGGGTTGTTATCTTGAGAGGAGAAGGAAAGGCATTCTGTGCAGGTCTAGATTTATCTAATTTTTCTATGGATGAAAATTCAGTCATGAATTCTATTCCACTTCCAGACCGCACCCATGGTATTGCCAATCGATGGCAACAAGCAGTATGGACCTGGCATAAGTGTCCGGTACCTGTAATAGCTTCTGTACATGGTGTGTCATATGGAGGAGGTCTTCAGGTTATGTCAGGAGCTGATATAAAACTTATCCACCCAGATACTAAACTGAGCATTATGGAAGTAAAATGGGGCATCATTCCAGATATGGCAGGGACACAACTCTGGAGACACAATGTAAGACAAGACATTCTGAAAGAACTCACTTACACCCATAAGGTTTTTACTGCAGAGGAAAGTGTACAATATGGGTTTACAACCAGAATAGAAGATGAGCCGTTACAAGCAGCCAGAACACTCGCTGCTAAAATCGCTTCTAAAAGTCCAAGTGCCATCGTAAAAGCGAAGAAACTACTTAATGAATGTTACTATCTAAATGAAGAAGAAGGACTTCTGCTGGAATCCGTCGAGCAAGAAGAAATAATAAGAAAACACAATCAGATAGAAGCCGTTTTTTCTGCCATGCAAAAACGTCCAGGAAACTTTAAAGACTTCCGATAATGAAATCATCTCAGGCTTCTCTTCCTGCTATTGTTCTAGTTCTTGTATTAATCATCTGTTGTAACTTCATTGTAGGTTGCAAGGAAGATAAAACACAAGGAAAGAAGCAAGAAGAAATCATTGAAACGATTGTCTTAGATACTACCCTTACAACCGTTAAAACATACTGTGCTCCTAGAACATCCTCTCCTATAACCATAGATGGCAAAGACACGGATGACGAATGGAAATCGGCGAAGTGGTCGGATCTCTTCGTAGATATAGAAGGTCAAAAACGAAAAAACCCAAATCTTAAAACCAAGGTTAAGATGATGTGGGATGAAACCAATTTATACGTATTCGCAGAATTAGAAGAACCACATATCTGGGCAACCCTGAAAGAAAGGGATGCTGTTGTATACCATGATGATGATTTCGAAGTATTCATTGACCCTGATGGTGATTCGCATTATTACTATGAAATAGAAGTCAACGCATACAACACCTTGTGGGATTTAATGCTTACAGAACCGTACAGAAATGGACGTAACGACAAAGTTCTCTGGAGGTGGGATATCCCAAAACTGCAATCTGCTGTTCACATCAGTGGCACCATTAACGACCCTTCGGATACGGATGAAAGGTGGAATGTCGAGATGGCCATTCCTATGGAAACGCTGACAGAATTCTCTTCTGGATTAAAACCAGCACCCGGTGTACAATGGAGAATCAATTTTTCACGGGTAGACTGGCAGATGGATATTAATGACGGAGAATATCAGAAAACGAAAAAAGACGATGGCAAGAACCTAGCAGAGTCTAACTGGGTATGGTCGCCTCAAGGTAAAATTGCTATGCACATGCCTGAAATGTGGGGAATTCTACAATTCGTAGATAATTCAGATGATCCATTTATTCCTGATCCCGATCGCACGCTTAAGATTGAGCTCCGAAATATATACAAACTGCTGCTTAATGAGCATAAAAACAATGGCAGCTTCCCTTCCGATTTAGAAAAAATTCCTCTTCCAACTATAGATTCTTGCACTTACACATTTTCACTAGAATCTACCTCACAGACTTTCTGGCTCAGTAAAAAATCTTGTGATACAGAATTGACCTGGGCCATCGACGAAAGAGGCAGATTGTTCCAGCCGAGTCAAGTACATTTATACTAGGTAAAGTCTTAATATTTTCATTATTGATATTACAATGCAATGTAGAATGCAATAGACAGTGCACCATTATATTCAATCAGTTACTATGTCAATTACTGAATTACCTTCTAACATTAAATCACACTCATCCAAAATAATTTCTTCTCCTACGAATCTTGAAATTTCAATTCTTGATTTTTGTCGACAGTATGCTCTGGAGCCTCTTTCCATATTAAGACCTACACCTTGTCCTCTATCTATGATTATCTGTCCTGTAAGTTCATTGTAGAGATCCCCTAAAATATCCATCCCATAAGTTAAACTGCTATCTATTTCTATTAAGCCCTTGTTATACAGGTCGCTTAAAGCGAAAATGATAATACCGATTTCACTTTTGTTAATCATTACATGACCATCTGGATCATTATAAAATTCTCTTACCCCTGTATTCAATGCCTCTACGTTTTGGTTTATTTCAATTTTTCCTCCATTATGGTTTATAAAATTACCTCCAGTAATTAACATACCTGCATAACACGTATCGATATAAATATTTCCATAATTTTCTCCTGTTGCATGCACCCCTTTATCTAGCATGGAAACATGAATTGTCCCAGAACTATAATTCACAAAATCATTGAACAACCCTCCTCCGTCATCCCCTTTATCGCCTCTGATCTTGATCATCCCGTAATTCAATATGGAATCTCCTTCCATAGCAGTATCGTCTCCTTGAACTTGAGCATCCATTGTACCATAATTGGTCGTCAGAGAAAAAAGTAAATTTATCATACGCCCACTGTCAGAGTAGATGGCTCCATCTAGATTATTAGTGACCACGCTTTTAATGTCACTTGAATAAAAACTCTCAATGCAATTGGAATTTGCTATACAATGGATATCGCCATTGTTGACAACAAC
Source organism: uncultured Saprospiraceae bacterium (assembly GCA_964518915.1). Taxonomy (GTDB): domain Bacteria; phylum Bacteroidota; class Bacteroidia; order Chitinophagales; family Saprospiraceae; genus JABDLO01. Next base: position 10,471 of record CAZFJO010000071.1, on the reverse strand, counting down.
CGATCCAGAAATGTGGATGCCTGTATCCGCGTTTTTAATTTCTATTGTCCCATTATTGAGCAACTCTCCTTTTCTTATTTCTATGCCATGTTCTACTGATGGATCATCTACGCTCAACGATGCCATTTCACTTATTTTCAGTCTTCCTTTTAGAATAACATCTTTAGCAAAAGCATTAAAAGTGACTGGGATGTTCACTTCATCAGCTTGGTTATAGATGCCTACTCTATCAGAACTTTCGGGTACCGTACCATAATTCCAGTTAGCACCTATATCCCAATCCCCAGAACCTCCTTTCCAGAAGTTGACCCCTTCAACATCAGAAGTGACATCGAATCTAATTGTATCGAAACAATTACCATTGTCTTGAGAAACTTCAACAAAAAAAGAAGAATTACCTGCTGCATTGCCATTAGGAATCCAGGTATTACTAAAGTAATCATATGGGCCTGCTAGAGTTGTGAGTTCTTTTTCTAGGTATACACTAGAAATCATAGCATCTAATGGGAATTGGTTGTCAAATATTATTACGGGCTCACCTTCCAGTATAACGTTATCGTATTGCCTTATCCATATACCTATATTGATGATAGACCCATCTGTCGTGGATTTAAATATATCTTCCAGTAAACCATAGTTGGTAAATAGATCATCACTTATTACATTCTGTCCATTGAAATTTTGTCTGAAAAATCCAAAACTACTCAAGCTACCATTACTGATCAGCATTTGATCACGAAGATTAATCTTGGCACACTTTCGATTTACGAGCGTCGACTCTTCATGCTCCATTAATAATGAGACTCCATTCATGGAATTTTCTGCCTTGATGACGCCTCTATTTAATATGGCTCCCAGCAATTCTATACTTGCTTCTCCTGAGTGGGTAATTTCTACCAGTCCTCCTTCTTCGTTAGAAAATGTCTGATCATACCTTACCCATAATCCAGCCTGGGCAGAGTTATCGATGAAGATAGTTCCGTAATTGGTTATTGGTCGGCTATTTGCCTGTAAGGATGAATGTTTGAGGCCATAGGTCGGAGAATTATAAATCTCAATAGATCCATGATTTATCAAGTCTCCATTACAGTTAAAATGGCCGTCAGTAATGGTTAATGATGCTCCTGCTTCAATTGTAAGTGACCCTAATAATTTTATGTACTTAATAGAAGCAGAATGGGCGCTTGGAAGGATTAAATCGTCTGAATAAAAGGTATTGACAGAATCTCCAGGCTCTGGAACTCCAAACGGTATCCAATTTAATGGTTCACTCCATAAATTATTGGTAGTTGCATTGGTCCATATCCGATCTACTCCTAATAATGTATTGAGACAAGCCACAGTCAAAAAAAAGAAGGTAATGTAGGTTTTCATCTTGCTAAAACTTTCGCTCACTTTTTATTGCAAGGATAAAATTCAGTAGGTTACCCTCTTTCACCCGATCGGGTAGATTCTAGTTGAAGCTGTACAAGCTACCGTAGAAATAGTGTAAAGTTCAACTGATTTCAATCTTCTTCAGCCTCCATTCTATTTGTTTTCACAAGAGATTCTTTAAAGAATAAAAAAACATCAAGATTAAATGGAAAAGAATACAACTTTCTTCTTGTTAGAATCATCTAGAGAATAGAAAAACAAGAAAAATGAACTGTTAACAAGCCATTAAGATACGAAACAACGAAATATTACGTTACACTTAAAGTAACCGAACAAAAACAATAGAAACAATGCGAGTAACCACCACCTTACTCTTCCTGTTTATGACATTGCTGTCATACGGGCAGAAAACCACTTATTCAGTAGAGGGAATTGTTGAAGATACTTTAGGAAATCCACTTATTTACTCCACCGTACTCTTACTTGACAAGGTAGATTCTACCATGGTAGACTATACGAGGACAGAACTAGATGGATCCTTTAAAGTAAAAGATATTCCAGCAGGAAATTACTTAATCAGAAGTACTTACATCGGATACATTCCACTTGAAGTAGATGCATCCTCTCCTGAAGGCAAGGACCTAAATTTAGGTGTATTGAAAATGACGGAGATCGGAAAAGAGCTCATGGAAATCGTCATAAAAGCAGCGAAAGCTCCGATTAAGATGAGAGGCGATACCATAGAGTACGACGCCACCACATTTAAGGTGCCAGAAGGCTCAACTGTAGAAGACCTTCTAAGGAAACTTCCAGGAATAGAAGTAGGCGCCGATGGTGAAATCAATTCCGATGGCAAGGCGGTCAATAGAGTAACGGTAGATGGAAAATCTTTTTTCGGATCAGACCCGAAAGCCGCTACAAAAAACTTACCTGCGGAAGGCATCTCTAAAGTCCAGGTTTTCGACACCAAGACGGAAGAAGAAGAAATAACGGGAAAGACTGGAGAATCGCAAGACAAGACCATGAATCTAGAACTGAAAGACGCTTTTAAAAGTGGCGGATTCGGAAAAATCATTGCAGGAGCTGGAACCAGAGAAGGATTAGAGAACACCAATCGGGCCGAACTCAAGGGTAACTTCAATAGGTTTAATAATAAAATCCAGTTCAGCATAGTCGGCGTAGGCAACAACACAGGTAGAAATGGCCTGTCGTGGAATGACTACCAAGACTTTATGGGATCTCAGTCTTTTAATTTTTCTGATGGAACGGATTATGGTTTTGGGTCCGGAGGAAGAATGTTTATAACGTTTGGAGGAGGAGGAAACTCCATCGAACAGAGCATTCAATCTGTCTTCTTTTCTGGAAGACAGAACAGTGGCTTCCCTGAAAATTACAATGGTGGAGTCAATTTCAATTACGACCATAACAAGACCAAGTTGAGCACTGTATACTATTACAACCAAGCAGGGCTTACATCGCCGAGTACATCGGTAAACGATAAATTCTACGAAGACTTTACGCAGAATTCTACAAGTGCAAGCATCAGGGACAATGTTTCTAAAGGTCACCGTATGGAGATTGACTTCGAAAAGCAACTAGATTCTCTCCACACGATTAAGGTAGAGTTTAATGGTGCTTCGATAGATCAGAGAAACATCTATGACAACAACGTTTCACTATCACGGGATAATGTTCTGACCAGTGAGAGTGACTACAACAATGATACAAGAACCGATGGTTCATTGATAAACGGTTTGATTCTGCTCCGTAAAAAATTCATGAAGAAAGGCAGAAGTATGGGATTGAATGCTTCTTACTTGACGACCAACCTCAATACAGATTGGCAGCAGAATTCCAATACTGAATTTTTCGATGGGCAAGGAGAGATTTCTACTAGAATGGCAATCAATCAAGAGAATATAGACCTCGCAGAAAAGCAAGTCTTTAAGGTTAATGCGTTGTTCGTTGAACCCCTTTCTAAAAAGTTCTTTTTTCAGACTTTTTTCAATTACAGAGACAGGGTTGAAGATGGAAATCGATTGGTTACAGAACTTCAGAATGAAGCAAGAACCATCAATGAGTTTCTCAGTCGCGAATACGAAAACACCATAGGCTCTTATCGAATCGGATCACTGGTAAGATATTCTCACAATGGCATTAATATATCTACAGGACTTGCTTACCAATCCTTTAATCTACAAGGATCCTTTTCCTCCATGGAACAAGGTGGGATCAGTGGAATTGTTGATAAGAAATTCAACAACTTAATTCCACGGGTTTCCGTGAATTTTGCACCAGCGAGAAACGCATACGTCGATCTCGGATATGTAAGGCAAGTTTCAGAACCGAGTATTCAGGATCTACAACCTTTAGTAGATAACATCAACCCACTTTATATCCGTGAAGGTAATGCAGGTCTTACGCCTGAAGTACAACACAACGTTACAGGATACCTGAGCAAGAATTACCCGCTCTCTGGAATCAGGATCAACATGAACGCTAATGTTTCCATATTCTCTAATCAATTCTCCACCGAAGAAACGGTAGATCAGAACTTGGTTACTAGAGTAAAACCCATCAATGCAGAAGGTGGAAACAGAATGTGGATTTCTGGCGGTCTTAGTTTTCCAATCAAGAAAAACAGAGTTACTGTGAGGACGAATCTAGGCTTCAATGTCAATAATCGACCGAGTATAGTTAATGGTCAGGATAACAATACGCGTTCCCTCGGGTTCAATCCATTTATGCAGATTAACATTACGCCTTCTACACATTATACCTTATATATCAATGGTAGCTATGGTGTAACCAATACTAAATATGACCTCAACCCTACTCAGGACCAGTCGACTAAAAATGCTTCTTTAGGTTTAGAAGCCAATGCAAAACTTATAGCTGGATTCTTTATGAATGGCAGCTATAATTACAATCAATATTCTAATGACAGATTCAACGAAGATAGGTCTATCCCTATTCTGAATGCTTCCTTGTATAGAAGATTTCTTCCAGACAATAAGCTTGAGGTAAGGGTTTCTATCTATGATGCGCTTGATAGAAATGTAGGATTTTTTCAAGGCGCTTCTGGCATCGGTGTAAGTCAGACGATTACTTCTAACCTAGGTAGACATCTGATGTTGACCATGACGTATAACATCCGAGGAATGCAATCTGATACCAGAAGAAATGGCTGGTTCTAACATTAAAATGAAAAACATGAAAACGATTCTCACAAGTCTTATTATAATATTTTTTCTGGGTAGCGCTCCTGCGCAAATGGCTGAAGGTGTCATAACATACAATAGAAAAACCGACTGGGTTTCTATTATGGCTAAGCTCCCTTATGTTTCTTCAGAAGAAGCGGACAGAGCACGACTAACTTGGGGAAGCAACCGAGATGATAAAGGTCAAAACTATGATTTATTCCTAAAAGACAATAAGTCTCTTTACACCTACAAGGAGGAAGAGGAAGTATCTGGAAGCGGATGGTCGTGGAAAAAAGACGAATTCTTCATCTATAGAGATTATAAAGAAAAAACGCTGAAGGATAATAAAGAAGAACTGGGCGTACTCTTCCTGATAGAAGACAATATCCCCAGAACCAAATGGAAGATCCATACAGAAATAAAAGAAGTTGCAGGCTACTTATGTATGAAGGCAGAAACCACAGACACCATAAAGGGTCAGACCATCCACGCATGGTTTACAGATGCCATTCCATCCTCAGCGGGACCAGAAGGATATGGAGGCTTACCTGGGATGATCTTAGAAATTGACATCAACGATGGAGATGCTGTTATTACTGCTACAGAAGTTAATCTAGAAACTCAGGTTGAAAAATTACCCTTGCCTAAAAAATGGAAAGGTAAGAAAGTAGACAATGCCGAAATGGATAAAAAAATTAAAGACTTCATTGCCGAGAGTGTGGAGGGAAGAAGAAATCCTTACTGGAGAATAAGGTATTAAAAATAGACCTAAACTAAAAGAATGTAACCCCTTTACAACCTAGGGGTCAACGTTTCCTTTTTCAGTTTCTATACCCGCAAAAGGTAAAACGAACATAAGTAATCTCGTACATGCAAGTGTTTCATTTGTATCACTGCTATAAGCAACACGACTTTTAAGCAGATCGTACCGAACTTTCTGGTATAAATTGAGTTATTCTAGATAGAATGACACCTACAATGCGTTCATTTAATTGGTTCAAAAATTAATCCTCCAGAATGAAAGTAAGATCATTATACATGATTGTTTTCTACTTCCTCTCTATATGTGTTATAAATCCATTGTATGCTCAAGTTTCAGGTTGTGATTGCCGTACCGAAATTGAGTTTCTAGATTCCAAGATTAGAAAAAGCGCACCTTATAAAAATAATAAAGAGAATTACCAGGAGGCTTATAATCTACTTAAGATAGATGGTATACAAGATGGCTCATCCTACGATTGTTATGAAGCCATGGTACATCTAAGCCTATCTCTCAATGATGCACATACTAGAATATATGGATTAAAGCCAGATACATCGGATTATCATCTGATTAACCATCCGATATTTGAAGGTGACATCGACAGCCTTCTTCATCAATTAAAGCTGAAGTTGGCACACGAAAAAGAAGGGGTTTATCACAACGAAGAAGGGTTCAAGATCGGCGTTCATCACCTTAAATCTAAAAACATATACGAATCCGTTGTTATCGAATCTCCTTCAGAATTATGGAGACCAGGTGAAATCCTCTATCGCCACATTCCTTATGGAAATGATTTTCTACTGACTTATGGTGGGCAATTATCAACAAGGAGGTATATTTCATTTACGGGAAGAATGAAAAATGGAACAATGCTTAGAGCAGGTTTTGCTAAAGCCGCCATTACCAGCGATTTTTCTCATGCCTTGCACCCTTCTTCAACTTATAAAAGAGAAGAAATATCCGACGAAATAAGCTACCTTAAATTAGGAAGTTTCAATTCATTCTACCCTACCTTAAGTGATGCAGAAAAATTCTACGCCGACATCAGAGACAGCTTAACTAAAAAGCATCTTATTGTAGATCTAAGAGACAATTTCGGAGGAGGAAAAAGAAACTCAGATATAATTTTAAAAATACTCCAGAAGTACATGAAAAAGAATCGGGTTTACTTGATTTCCAACCACAACACCTCGAGTAATGCTGAACAATTCATTCTGAAGCTCAAGAAGAATGATAACGTAGTTTTAGTAGGAGAAAGGACTTCTGGGACATTATCCTATGAAATAAAGAATAGTACGCATACATTACCGTGCAGCGAGACTGTAGCTCAACTGACGTCTAAAACCCACAAGAAGTACCTACCTTATGAAACCCAAGGTATCGAACCAGACCGCTACCTAGATTACACCCATTCCTGGGTCGAACAGATTATATCTATTATCCATAAAAATCCATGATACTCTTCCTGATAGGATCAATACGATTTCGCTATAACATAATTATTGCTGTGTAATTCTTTTTAGGAATGGATCTCCTTTCATTATAAAATCTCGCTCATCTAGCGCTGAATTCCATCTTTCAATGATCTGGTCATTGATTTGAAGCCTAGCATCCACATTTTTAAATGTAGGATTGTTATACCACATCTGATGCGACCTCCAGTGACAATTGATATAACTTACAGCCTTAACCACATCTGGATTTTCATCAATGGTTTTAAAAAAAGGAACAAACCATTCTGCCCATGCCGCACTGGCTTGTAGCGGATTAGAAAGAATTGTTTCTTTGGTTAGGCCTGTTTTCTGGGTAATGGAAGTACGTAAAGTAGGAGTTGCTTCTGCTATAAAAACAGGTTTCCCTCTATCTCGAGCGAATCGAATCATATTAGACTCATTCCATCTCGCGAAGAATGAATATGAGCACCAGTCTACATATTCGTCTCCAGGATACCATGCCTCTAATAATTCTATTGGTTCATCATATCCATGAGACTGCCACACATAAGCTACATTATCAACTTTCATGTCATCTAACATATCCTTAATGTAACGGTATGACTTAATGTACGATTCTCGATTATATCCATTCCATGGCCCGCTGAACTCATACCCTATCCTCAGAAATATAGGTCGAGGAGACATGTCTAAAAACCATGAACCCATTTTTACAATTAAAGAATCTACAGCTCCTTTGTAAATCATTTTTTCGAAACCTCCTGCCATACTTAATCCAATCGCCAATCCCATTCCGTCGAAATCTTCGTCTTCTAATTGCATAGATATATTACTGCTTCCGTCTCCCCAGTTGTCGGTCTGCCATATGCCATCAAGCCCTTCCATGGTATGCCCAAATGATACTGCACCAGGATTCAGTCCAGTATACATAGTGAAACCTCCAGGGTGACTAAAGTGATCCATGTATCCATCATTAAAAGGTGCTCCTAATCCACCGATTGCTTCAAGTTCTTGACCGACAAATAGGATGCATCGTCCATCTTCAGGTTCGTACTTAGCAAGTTTTCTTTCCGAGTCAGCGGCCTCAACTATCGTTTTCGTTGAAGTTTGTTTGGCATTACTTGCACACCCAAGAAGAAATAATATGATTACAAGTATGAAATAAAACTTCATGGACAATGACTAAAAGTGGCTTAGGATGCTAATTCTGCTTCTAGTTCTTCTAGAGATTTCCCTTTGGTTTCGGGCAATAATTTAAGCAGAAGCAACAAGGCAACAATTCCGAAGCATGCGTAAATAATAAAGGTCATAACACTGCCGAAATTTTCAAGTTGCCAAGGAAAGAATTGCACCACTACCCAGGACACCATACTATTCGTAAAGCCTACTACAGAGATGGCAATACCCCTTATGTTATTCGGAAAAATTTCTGAAAGCAGAACCCACATCACAGGTCCTAGAGAAAAAGCAAACGAAGCCACAAACCCTAGAATACCAATCAACAATAAAATAGGATTAAGGTCTCCTGCAGCTTTTATAATATCTCCTTTATACAATGCCGCTTCTTGATTCCCTAATCGTTCTACTATGGCTCTACCAAACTCAACATCTGAGTTATACGTCTTATCTATCATAGTTGACAGAGCAGTTTTATCAATACCTACAGATAGGGTACTTAGATCTGTAGAAGTCAATGTATATGACGCTTGGTTAAATCCATAAGCTACAACAAGCAAGCTTACTACAACGCCTAATAATCCTGCCAGCAACAAAGGTCTTCTTCCTACTCGATCAATTAAGAAAATTGCTACCAAGGTAAATAGTACATTAATAATGCCTACCCAAACAGACTGTACGAAACTCGCATCTGTTCCTATTCCTGTCAATTCAAAAATATTCGTCGCATAGAAAAACACCGCATTGATTCCGACAGACATTTGCGCTACAGCGACAATAAATGCCACCAACATTATCTTTCGATATTTCACTTGAAACAAGTCTTTTATGGAATCCAATATCGATAATTTATGACCTTGGAGTCCTTCAGCAATGTTAACCTTAATTTCATCAAAAATAGATGCCGCTTTTTCGGAGCCATTCACTTTTTCAAGTATGCTCAGCGCCTTTTCATTGTTGCCCTTCATAGCTAGCCATCTAGGGCTATTAGGAATGAAAAACAACAGTGCAAAATAAAGCAAGGCTGGAAAAGCTTCAAGTCCCAACATCCACCTCCATATGTTTTCACCTAAGTTATATGTTTCCACAAGCTCGTGGCCAGACTTAGAAAAATCAAGTAAGTAGTATTTAGAAAAATAAGCTGCAGAAGACCCCAACACTATGGCCAACTGTTGTATGGACACCATGCTTCCACGCATTCTAGCAGGAACAATTTCTGCTATGTAGACCGGAACAAGCACCAAGGCAGCTCCAAATGCTACCCCACCTATTAACCGAGCAACAATCAATGATGAATAAGAAGGGGCAAGTGCAGATCCTATGGCCGAAAAAGAATAAAGAAGTGCAACAATAATCAATACCTTTTTCCTTCCGATTAAATCACTAATCGAACCAGCGAAAAGCATTGCTGCCGCAGAACTCACTGTAACTGAAGCGACTACTGTCCCTAACTCTAAACTTGTAAGATTAAATTCTGCCGTTATAAAACTGTTTACCCCACTGATAACAGCTGCATCGAAGCCAAATAGGAAACCACCTAAAGAAACGATCGAAGCTAAAAAAATCACATATTTCTTGTTTTCCATATTAACTTATTGGGTTTTCTATAATTCCTAGTTCTAATCCAATCGTCTCTTACAGTGCATGACTGAACTAGATTTATTGCATTCTATGCATCAACTCTTTTACTATAGTCGTAAGATATTAAAAAAGGAACAACACCTTCTGGTCTATATCAATAAGATAGAAGACAATCTTCATCGCTAAAACAGCTATTAAAAAATAGAACAATATTTAACACCTTAGATACATGTTTTACTATTTTTGCATTCCTAATTCTCGGGATGTAGCTCAGTCCGGTTAGAGTACACGTCTGGGGGACGTGAAGTCGCTGGTTCGAATCCAGTCATCCCGACAAAACGATCAAAGACTGCTGTCATAGACAGTGGTCTTTTTTTGTGCTTAGAGGAAATTGAAAACTTGTTCTCAGTTGACGAAAAGTGCGAAAAAATGACCAGTCCGCAGGACAGTCTTTGATCATTTTCAAGCCCACCTCCCTTGGATCGGCGAAGTCCATCCAGTCATCCCGACAAAACGATCAAAGACTGCTGTCATAGACAGTGGTCTTTT
>CAZFJO010000071.1:0-271 GCA_964518915.1 uncultured Saprospiraceae bacterium | reverse complement strand
TTTTGTGCTTAGAGGAAAATGAAAACTTTTTTCTGATGACAGAAGAGTAAATATATGCTGATCCATTCTATTGCTCTGGCATAATATCTGAACCATAGGCTCCATAATGTTACTCTGATTTACTTAAGAAACTCCTTAATTATTCTAAAGTAATCCTCTGGTTTTTCCACGAACGGAAAGTGACCGCAATCAGGAATGATTTCCAATCGAACATCAGGAATGTTTTCTGTAAATATATCCGCTGTAATCTCAGCAGCTGGTTCTGTATCTC
>CAZFJO010000070.1:11808-14459 GCA_964518915.1 uncultured Saprospiraceae bacterium | reverse complement strand
CAACCTGTAGAAATTGTCAACTCTGGTGTAGCTGGTGATGATCGGTTATTTATAGGAGAAAAGACGGGTCAGATAAGGATCATTAAAGATTTAAGCACAACACCGGTTCTCATGGCGGATCCTTTCTTACAGGTTAACGTAGATAATAGAAGTGAAGGGGGGCTTCTGGGAATTGCATTTGACCCAGATTATGAGAACAATGGGTATTTCTATGTCAATTATACTTTCCGTACAGGAAGCAGCATGAATACTAGAATATCTAGGTTTCAAGTCGATGGCACCAATCCAGACACAACACTTGCAGGAAGTGAGTTGTCCTTGCTTGAAATTCCGCAACCCTATAATAATCACAATGGTGGTGACCTAGCTTTCGGAGGAGATGGTTATCTATATATTCCTATGGGAGATGGGGGAAGCGGAGGTGATCCTGATAATAGTGGCCAGGACTCAACTTCTCTATTGGGTTCTATGCTAAGAATTGATGTATCGCTCCCGTTAAATTCAACTCCACCTTTTTATAATGTTCCTGCTGATAACCCATGGATCAGTGATTCTAATGTACCTGATGAAACATGGTCCATCGGATGGAGAAACCCCTGGAGATTTAGTTTCGATAAGGCAACCGGTGATATGTGGGTTGCCGATGTAGGACAGGGTGATAAAGAAGAAATCAATAGAATTCCTTCTGGAACCGTAGGAGGATTAAACTACGGCTGGCATTGTTATGAAGGTACTCTATTGTTTAATGATAATGATGATGACTGTCCTGACTATAATGATACAGCTCAGCCTCTCATGGATTATGATAGAAATCTAGGTAAGTCGGTTACCGGGGGTTGTGTGTATAGGGGCTCTGATTATCCTAGCCTTGTCGGCAAATATGTTTTTACAGACTACGTTACGAGTAGTAATTTCTGGGTTATAACTATGAATGGAAATACCCCCAGTATCGATGTACAGAATTTTTCAGGGGGAGATGCCCTTGATGGGGTAACAGCTATAGGAGAAGACGTAAATGGAGAAATGTATACTGCGGAAATATCTGGAAGAATATCAAAAATTGCTGTCGAGGGTACGGTTCCGGTAGAACTAAAATCTCTAACGGCAGAAAGCACCGATGAGGGCGTTCTTCTTACATGGGTTACATCATCAGAAGTAAACACTGACTTTTTTGCTGTTGAAAGGGGCGTGGATACGGAATCGTTCGATGAAATAGGACGAGTAAATGCTCAAGGAAATAGTTCTGCTGAAATAACATATACCTACCTTGATGAACAACCAGAAAGCAATCCTTCATACTACAGATTAAGGATTTCAGACTTAGATGGAAGCGAACAGTTTTCTTCCATCGTCGAGGTAAATACTTCTTCCTTTCAAGATCAGGCCTTTCCGGATAATGTAAGGATAAGCCCTAACCCTAACTACGGTGTCTTTAAAATTTTAGCAGAAGAGGAGAATATAAATTACAGTATCTATTCTCTATCAGGAAAAGAAATCTTACGCGGAAGTGGAAGAAATCAATCCTTAATAGATGTATCTGATCAAGTACAAGGCGTCTATTTAATCAATATTACAGTCGCGGGTAAATCCTACTTTCAGAAATTTATCATTATGTAATCTTAAGTTCTGTTATAATAGGCTTAATAGCACAGTTGTAATATGTAAATCTTGATACAACATCATCACAATTACAGTTAATGTGGTGGTTACACATGAGGAGGTTGGGAACAATGAATGATTAAAAAGTATGATTAAAGTACAATAATTCATTTTCAACCTCCTTTTATATTTACCTTGCAACTTATGTTTAGAGTCCTATTACATTTTTGTTTTCTTCTTGTCGGTATCACTGGTATTGCTCCTGTTACACAGGCACAGGTATCCAATCAGAAACTTGAAGTTCTGAACACCTATGTATCTTATAGCAATGAAGCAATACATGGACTTCTTATTGTACATAGGCTTCTAGAAAACTTTAATTTAGAAATCAATAAGTATGCAGATCTAGATTCATATCAGATAAATTTCTATAGCAACAATGACCTTCCTAAGAATATATTCTTAGATGAAGAGAACTGGTTTTACGACACTTCTCCAGAAGAGTGGTATCAGAAAATACAGGCCTCTCGAGGAATTCTAGATGCTAGGGTAGATGAAAAACTATATGCAGACGCTTCCCTCATGCGTGATGTATACACTTCCATAAACCAGAAACGGTTCGATATCGAAAACATCATCAATAGTCTTGATTTAAGTAAGAAAGACAACCTTAAAAAAGTATATGATGAACTTGAGGCATGCGTCGATCTCTACGATAGTTATTACAATGCCCAGAGGAGAATGGAAAGCACCTTGTACACGATGCAGGGATTACCGGAACCTATATACTACTTACAGCTTAAAAGGATATATGGTGATATGCGGTCAATTCTCTCATCTGTCAGACATACGCCCGATAAAAACCTAGGTAGTCTTATCACTAGAACTAAAAAGACGATGGAGGAGGTAACCTTAAAACCTGTCGGTAGTGCTAAAAAAACGACGCAACAATTCCATATATCTAATATTGTATCACAAGTTTCTAAAGGTGTGTTGGCTGCAGAAAACTATAGATCTAAAAAAGCAATTCCTGAGGAATACTTAATGTATGG
>CAZFJO010000070.1:6909-11708 GCA_964518915.1 uncultured Saprospiraceae bacterium | reverse complement strand
TTAAGAAAAACGAATCCGGTATAGTTGTAAGTGACTTAGACATCGATGTAGAGATATACGATCATAAAATACAAGATGGAGATGTGGTCTCCTTAAATTTTAATGGTGTGTGGGTTGTAGAAAACCATAAGCTCACTAAAGAACCCCATCGAATCTCTCTTAAATTAGACCCATCAGCAACTAATTTTCTTGTTTTACATGCTATAAATCTCGGTCAACGACCACCTAATACCATGGCTATACGATATTATGTCAATGGTAAAAGGAAACAATATGTCATGAATTCGGATCTCAATGCCAGTGAAGTTATTGAGATAAAGGTTCAGTAACTGGCACAAAAAAAGCCCCGGATTGTCTCCGAGGCCTTATATCGTTTTATCATGATTACCCGAGCTACTACTGAGCCGGTATTCTTAATATCTGTCCTGGATAAATTTTATCAGGGTGATCAAGCATCGGTTGATTAGCTTCGAAGATTGCATTATACTTCATTGCATCTCCATATACTTCTTTGGCAATTTTAGAAAGTGTATCGCCAGACTTTACTTCATGGAATGTTGATTCTGGCTCTGGGTTAGTGACGTGTATAGAATCTTCTACAGATCCTACACCTTCTACATTCCCTACAGCAAGAATAATTTTTTCTCTGCTAGCATTGGTATCCGTTGTTCCCCTTAAAATTACATGGTCCGCTAATTGAACGTCTAATCCAGATACTGGTAACCCTAATCTAGATACCTCGTTTTTCAGCGCTTCTTCTTTCGTCATTGGTGCTGGTGCAGCTTCTTCTTTTTTCTTACCAAAAAGTTTCGAGCCTGCGCCTTTAATAAATGAAAATAAACCCATTATAAATTCGTGTTTTTATGATGATTTAATAATATACTACTACTTAACTACTATAGAACTACAGTAGTTTTATTCTTATAAGTATAGATCTTTCTAAAGAAGATATGACTATACAATCTTAATGCGATCTCTTATAGACTTAATCATATCTGGAGACATAGAAGGTCTCTTTACGTTGTTTTTAATAAAGTCGCGGAAATTTTTTTCTTTATTAAACATCTTGCAACAACGTGCATCATTCTGAACTAAAGAAAGTAAGTCGTCCTGATCTTGAGGGTTTAGCTCGTTGTCAAAATACAATCCGATTCTCTGCTTGATTTCGTGAAAATTTTCCCGATGATTCATGTTTCTGAATGTTGTTATGGTTTATTACGCAATTAAACAAAAATTCTGCAATTAATTAATTTTATGAAACCAAAAACTCGAACAATCGTGTTTGGAAAAATTTTATAGGGTAAATTGGTTATTCTTCCTCTTGTATTGTTTTTTTGATCTTTCCTCCACGTTTATCTTCATAACCCATTTTATCAGCGTAGGTTCTCAATTTTTCTTTAAGCATATTTCTTGCTCTGAAAAGTCTCGATCTTACGGTGCCGATGGGTACATCTATGATTTTCGAAATTTCTTCATAAGTGAAGCCTTCTACATCACACAATAATACGACTGTCCTGAAATCAATAGGCAATGAGTTAATCGCAATGGTCACCTCATCACCCATAATATTGTCAAAAATTTCTTCTCTCAGATCAAGATATCCTGATACTCGATTGTCATCACTATCGTGATAACTGACAATATCTTCGAAATCTACCTTTGTAGGTCGCTTACTCTTTTTTCTATATTCATTAATGTAAGCGTTTTTCAAGATTTTAAACAGCCATGCCTTCGCATTAGTTCCCTGGATATACTTATCGATGAATCGATGTGCCTTCATATAGGTCTCTTGAACGAGATCATTAGCATCTTCTTCATTATAAGCCAGGTGAAATGCAAAGGTCTTCAGTGCATTCATATGGGGAAACAACTCGGTTTCGAAGACTTTTTTATTTATTTCTTCTTGTGTTAAGTCACCCACTGGAATTCTTTCTTTATGTGATAGATTATACATTGTTGCCATCATAACTTTATCGTCTTTGTTATAATGACGCAATAAGTCTAGAAGATTTACATCTTAATGCGTTAAAACTTATTTAAATTATCGACGCATACGAATCGTAAACATACAATCCTTGCAGGTTTTATTACCTAAATAAATCGATTTTTCTCTATTGAACAGCGATAACCCGATCATCTGCAACCACATACACACGCTCTCCTGCTTGTGCTTGTATCGTATGTGATCCTGTAAATGTGCCAAATGCTGGTAAGATCCCTACGTGGTCACTGAAATAAAAACACGGCAAGCGCATTGATTGCATGGCCCTCCCTTTTAATCGCACAGCAGGGTGGATATGACCACATAAGTTGTATAAATTAATGGGAACTTCTTCTTCCGGATGATGCGTCAATATAAAGGGCTCTAGAATATACGGCTCAGGTACCACCTCAAGTACGCTGTCAGAATAATCTTCATCACTAAGTATATCATGGTTTCCTATAACAAGCGTGAATTTTTTTTCATGAAAAATTTCCATCGAATTCTTAAAAGTAATCCACGCTGAGTTATAATTAGAATGAAACAAGTCCCCTAAGAATATTACCTCCTCTGGATTAATTTTCTTGATCAGTTCTTCCAGCTTATTGATACTTGCATGTCCAGCCTGCACGGGAAGAGGAAAACCTTCTTTACGGAAGTGCTCTACTTTCCCTAAGTGAAGATCAGCAATAAACAAGATGTTTCTATCTACCCATAAGATTGCTCCTTCTGATAGTAATTGCAGGGACTGACCATAGATGGTATGAATTATTGGTTCGATGTTTTCTAGAATAGGCATATGGTGAGACAAAACTATGCTTTATTCTTATATCATGATACCTTTGAGCCACTGAGCAACAAAATCTATTATCAATGAATATAGCTTCTTTTACTTTCGGACCATTTGCGGAAAACACATATCTAGTATATGACGATACTGGCGTGTGTCTTGTTATTGATCCCGGATGCAACGATGCCAGTGAACAACAAGTACTCGTAGATTTTATAGAAAGCAATCAACTACAACCTCGGATGTTGGTTAATACACACTGTCATATCGATCATGTTCTCGGTAATCGATTTATAAGCGATAAGTATCATTTAGAATTATATGCCCACAAGGGAGAAACACCTGTTTTAGAATCATGTGTTATGGTCGCAAGTATGTACCAGATTCCATATAACCCTTCTCCTTCTATTGAAAAGTTTTTAGATGAAGGAGATACCATCGAAATAGGTGAAATTTCTTTTTCAATATTATTTACACCTGGGCATTCTCCAGCAAGTATATCTCTATATAATGCACAGCATAACACCTTAATAGCTGGTGATGTTTTATTTAGAAGAAGCATAGGTAGAACCGACCTTCCAGGTGGAGATATGGATACATTACTTTCCAATATCAGAAATAAGCTATTCACCTTACCTGCAGAAACAACTGTGTATTCCGGACATGGTCCTTCTACAACAATAGGGGAAGAAATCAGAGAAAACCCTTTTCTTCAATCTTAATCTTGAAATAGTTCTCCTTGGACTGGTAAGGGTAATAATCGAAATGATCTGCGATGACACTCACAAGGGCCATGTAATTGAATCGCTTCTCTGTGTTCGCGGGTAGGATAACCCTTGTTTCTTATCCATCCATAATACGGATGTTTCTTATGCGCGCGAACCATGTACGCGTCACGATATGTTTTAGCTAGAATAGATGCAGCTGCTATTGATAGATAATGGGCATCGCCTTTTATTAAAGTGTGATATTCTATTTCTCCGTACGGTATAAATCGATTTCCATCTATTAGTAATCGGTCTGGTAAGACTGTAAGACGAGCTATGGCTAGGTGCATGGCTCTAAAACTTGCGTTTAGTATATTGATTTCATCTATGGTCTTCGGGAGAACTTTAGCTACAGCCCAGGATATGGCTTCTTTCTCTATTGTTTCTTTAAGGCTAAGTCTTTGTTTTTCCGTTAATTGTTTAGAATCATTAAGTAATTCATGCTTAAAGTCCTTAGGTAGTATAACGGCCGCTGCAAAAACTGGACCTGCCAGACATCCTCTACCCGCTTCATCACATCCTGCTTCGGTACCTTTTTCCAGCAAAAATGGTTTTAGCATGGTTCATTATTAAGAGATGCCCACATATACCTACTTGCTACTGTACGGTGTGGTTTCCATTTTTCTGCAATATCAACCATCTGTAATTTCATTTCCTTTTTATCCTCAGATAAATCATAGATCTCTTTCATGGCATTTTGGACACCTAAATCATCTATAGGAAATACATCGGGTCTTAATAAGGTAAACATAAGAACCATCTGGACCGTCCACTTTCCTACACCTTTTATTTGCGTAAGCGAATCTATAATTTCATCGTCAGACCATTGATCCCATGGTTGCTCTGGGTTATCTACGAAATAGGTCGCTATATTATGAAGGTATCCAGCCTTGCGATAAGAATATCCCAGAGATCTTAATTCTTCAATCCCGGTGGCTAACAACTCTTGCGGCTCAGGAGGAACGCCATCATACCTGCCTAAGAATCGTTGATAAATAGACGCAGCTGCCTTGACTGACAATTGCTGACCTGTCACGGACTTGACCAATGCGTGAAAAACATTGTATTCTGGTGAATCATCTACCAATTTATTATTATCTATAATCTTGGATAACTTTTTATCTTTTCTGAGTATGGATGGTATATTTGTCATAACCTTACTTTAAAGAGAGCTTTTTTGTCAATTGTCACTCCCCGAAAATTTTAATTTCTTATTGCTTATATGGTTCAAATATAGGCGTAACATACATAAAGTCGTTTT
>CAZFJO010000070.1:0-6809 GCA_964518915.1 uncultured Saprospiraceae bacterium | reverse complement strand
TGTACGTTTCACATTACAATGATGGAATTCAAGTTTTCGATATTTCGGACCCTAACGACCCTATACGTACGGCATATTATGATACGTATCCTCAGAATAATGGCAATGGTTACAATGGTTATAATGGTGCCTGGGGAGTATACCCCTTTCATCCATCTGGATGTATTTTAGCTACTGACATCAACAATGGTTTCTTTACACTTAAACTAGAGAAGTATGGAATAGGAAGCTCGGTTAGAGAAGGGTATTTATACTTGAAAGAAGCAGGAAGCGGAATCATATTCACAAGTATATCCGGTGGTAGCCATAAAATGATGGTCTCTGATGCTGGTAGCATTATGACAACTCCTCTTATCATGGCGCCTACTTCTTCAGCGATGAAATTAGATAAAAGTCAGTTGGTTACTGGTGATGGAGCAGGATTAATCATGACCAGCCCTGGGGGAAATATGTTTAAGGTTCATTATAACGGCGGTAGCCTTTCCGTAGATCCGATTAGTAGTTTAAGCGGGCTAGACCTTTCTACTTTAGAGATTGGAGACTTACACATTGTCAGAAAAAACGGTGGTGTTATATTTTATGATGGTGCTACTTGCGCCAAATCTTATATAGATGCTTCTGGAGCATTTATGGTATCCCCTTATACTTGTCCTCAAGAATAATTGAATTGGCACAAGATTTGACTTAATAGGTATGATAGAATTATTCTATCAATTTATAACTATTGAGGCAATGGGAACGTATTTCAAGAGTATTATCATATTGATGCTTGTCTGTGGAACGAGTATACAATACACATCACATACCGATGATTCTGCGGAATCGTACATAGAATTATATCGGGACTTAGCAATTGTAGAAATGTATAGAACAGGAATTCCTGCGAGCATCACACTTGCTCAAGCATTACATGAATCTAACTATGGCTTGAGTGCACTTGCTACTAATGCTAATAATCATTTCGGTATTAAGTGTAAGTCTAACTGGGTAGGAGGTACATACTACCATAAGGATGATGATTATATAAGAGGAAGACTTATCGAGTCTTGCTTTCGATCTTATGACTCAAGTA
Source organism: uncultured Saprospiraceae bacterium (assembly GCA_964518915.1). Lineage (GTDB taxonomy): Bacteria > Bacteroidota > Bacteroidia > Chitinophagales > Saprospiraceae > JABDLO01. The sequence goes on along the minus strand of CAZFJO010000070.1, from coordinate 5,737 downwards.
TTGATTCATATGTCGATCATTCCTATTTTCTATCTACAAGAAAAAACTACAGACATCTTTTTTCATTGTCATCTAAAGATTATAGAGGCTGGGCTTTTGGACTGAAAGACGCAGGTTATGCTACAGATAAAGCATATGCTCAGAAATTAATAAGTAAAATTGAAAAATATGGGCTTGATCAGTATGATCACTGGGAAAACCCTTTAGAAAAATAGGTTAGGATTCAGGATTATTTATTTAACTAGCCGCATTCCGGAGTCACATCGAACTTACCAGGAGCTTATTCCATAAACCGGTAAATTTTATACTGTGGCTTCGGATTTTTATTTTCTAAAATTGTAAGTGTAAAGCCGATTTATACTTCTGCTTTCTTCAGAGCATTGGCTCTAGATTCATGATATTCCTTTCTAGATCTTGCAATATCTACAGCACTATATATGGCTTGAATAAAAGAGTCTGGACTTGCTTGGTCTGAACCAGCAATATCATAAGCTGTTCCATGATCAGGAGATGTTCTCACAGCAGATAACCCTGCTGTAAAATTAACTCCCGAACCAAATGATAGCGCCTTAAAGGGAATTAACCCTTGGTCATGATACATGGCAAGAATACCATCAACCTTCGTAAATTGTGATGACCCGAAAAAGCCATCGGCGGAATAAGGTCCGCTTACAATAAGCCCTGCTTTTTTAGCTTCAATTATAACCGGACGGATAATCTCTTGTTCTTCATTTCCTATGGTTCCTTCATCACCTGCATGAGGATTAAGGCCTAGGATCGCAATGACAGGTTTTTCTATACCAAAGTCTTCTATCAATGATTTATTTAAAATCTTAATTTTACTCTTTAGTGTCTCTTTAGTCAAGGCAGATGCTACATCTTTTACTGGAAGATGGTTAGAGACCAAGGCAATACGCATAACATCTGAAACCATCATCATGATGCTTTTACCACCCATTTCTTGAGTAATATATTCTGTGTGGCCTGGATGTTCATATCCATGCATCTTCATTGCTTGCTTGTTAATCGGGGCAGTTACAAGCGCATCTATCTGATCAGTCTTTAGATCATCAGTCGCTCTTTTTAAAGCTAGAAAAGCATATTTTCCACCTTCTTCTGTAACCTTACCTACAGTAATGTCTACATCTTCATTCCAGCAATTAAGAACATTGATTTTATTATACTGCGATTTAGACGCTTCAGAAATCGTCGTAAATGAAAAATCTCGCAAGTTCACTGTATTCTTATAATAAGAAATAATCTTGCTTGATCCGTATATAATAGGAACTATGTACTTACGCACATTTTCGTGAGCAAGTGCTTTAATTATAACTTCCGGCCCTATTCCATTGATATCGCCTATAGTTATTCCTAGTTTTATTTTATCCATACGATTCTCCTTGTTTTTAATCACAAATATAATCATATGCCTCACATAGGTATGAGATCATATACTTACAGAGTTATATACATTTAAAATTAGGTATCTTTGTTGATATAGATACGCATTGTAATCCATTCCTGTGAAAGCTAAAAAATCATTCGGTCAGCATTTTCTTATCAATGAGAATGTAACTAAAAAAATCGTAGACTCTCTGTCTCAAGAAGACAGCCTTCCTGTTCTAGAAATAGGACCAGGAAAAGGAGTCCTTACCAAGTATCTTGTAGAAAGATATCCTGACTTTAGGGTAGTAGAAGCAGATAGAGATATGGTTGCCTACCTAGAAAAAAACTTTCCTTCATTGAAGGATAATATCATATTTCTAGATTTTCTGAAATTAAACCTAGCTAAAGTCTTTGACGGCAAGCCGTTTAAAATGATCGGTAACTATCCATATAATATCTCATCTCAGATTGTCATGAAGATGGTTAAACACCGGAATTTAATTCCAGAAATGGTGGGCATGTTTCAGAAAGAAGTAGCAGAAAGAATGATCTCGCCCCATGGTAGCAAAGTATATGGTGCTATTAGTGTACTTATCCAGGCGTATTATAAAGGTAAAATGATTGTACGTGTAAGTCCGGGTTCGTTTAATCCTCCGCCTAAAGTAGATTCCGCAGTAATAAGACTGGATCGATTAGAAGAACCTTTCGTTAAAGGCAATGATCAACTATTTAGATCCGTAGTTAAAACCTCATTCAACCAACGTAGAAAGATGCTTCGTAATTCACTTAAAGGATTGATACAGGAACCATCTTTACTCCAGGACACGTTATTGACATCTCGGCCAGAACAATTAAGTGTCGAGCAATTCGTAAAATTGACTAACATTATTGAAGAAAGTAACCACACATATGAATCTAGAAAATAAAATAACACAGGACCTAAAGGAAGCCATGAAGGCTAAGGATCAAGCAACCTTGAGAAGTTTAAGGGCTATAAAAGCCGCTATCATACTTATTAAAACAGATGGATCCGGAAAGGTCATTGACGAAGGTGTAGAAATTAAGTTATTGCAGAAACTGGTTAAGCAGAGACAGGATTCATTAGACATATACGTACAACAAGGTAGGGAAGACCTTGCTTCTATTGAAAAAGAAGAAATTGAAGTGATGAGAAAATATCTTCCATCGCAATTATCGGATGACGAACTTAATTCTGCTATTCAAGACATTATCACCCAAGTAGGAGCAGATAGTATGAAAGATATGGGAAAAGTCATGGGCATGGCCAGCGGAAAACTCTCTGGAAAGGCAGATGGTAAGAGAATCGCTTCTGTGGTAAAGTCACTTTTATCCGGCCAGTAAAAACAACCCGATTATAACGAGCATGGAGTAATTACTATCTTTAGAAGGTAGCAATTACTTCATGAAAATATTTCAATCTAAATATATTCTCTGGCTATGTTACGTAGTCATCCTATGGACTTCGTTCTTTTACTATCCTAAGTGGAAAAAGGATAGGACTGAAGCCACTATATCATGGGATGTATCAGGATATTACTGGTATCTTCCGGCGTACTTTATATACAATGACTTAAAGAAACAAGACTTTAAGGATGACATATTGAAAAAGTACCATCCCACTCCTGAATTGCAACAATCGTATCTTCATAGTTCTGGGAATTATATCAATAAGTACAGTCTCGGATTAAGTATCCATTATTTTCCTGGTTTTATTATTGCAGATGTAATAGCAAGAAATTCAGAACATCATCTTCGGGATGGGTTTTCTACTCCTTATCAGCTTTCTGTGCAGATTACAGGTATTTTATTCTGTCTAATCGGGCTGTGGTTCTTAAGAAAAATATTACTCGTATATTTTCCCGACAATGTGGTATCCCTTACCCTTATATGTCTGATTCTGGGAAGTAATTACCTAAATTTTTCAGCGATAGACACAGCCATGTCTCACAATTTTCTTTTTACATGGTATGCAATCTTGATCTACCTTTCTATCAGATATTATAATGATAGGGGTATTGCTAAAGCAATAGGGATAGGCGGAGTAATAGGTATTATGACATTGTCTAGACCTACGGAATTAATATCAGTGATTATTCCACTGCTGTGGGGAATAAGTATCCTTAATAAATCAGCAATTTACAGTAGGGTAGGGTGGATCATCAAGTATGCTCAGGATTATATTATCGCTATACTCACAGGGTTTACTATAATTTCATTGCAACTGATATATTGGAAGTATACAGGTGGTGATTGGATTATATATAGTTATGAAGATCAAGGTTTTTCATGGTTTAGTCCTCATTTAAAAAATTATCTATTGAGTTTCAGGTGTGGTTGGTTGATTTATACGCCTATTATGTTGTTGTGTATTATCGGTGCTATACAATTACGTAAGCGACCCGAGTTGTCTATAACCGTCTTATATGCTATCGTATTCTTGTACATTGTTATGGCATGGGATATATGGTGGTATGGAGGTAGAGCAATGGTTCAGTCATATCCTATTCTCTGTTTCTTAATGGCTTCTGCTATATCTTATATGCTCAAGGCAAATATTCTGCGCTATATCCTACTTACTTTCATTACTATATGTATTTACTATAATGTATGGTGGACCCATCAGATTCATCGGGGAGGCTTGGTATCTGCATATGATATGACTCAAGCCTATTACATGAAAGTTGTGGGAAGATGGTCGGCGCCGGATAATTACAAAAAGTTGTATGATACAGATGAGTTGTATACTGCAGAATTAATAGATTCTAGCCTTATCTACGAAAATGATTTTGACAATAAGAAAGACTTATATGCTAGAGATACTATAGGAGTAAATTATGCGGAGTGGCTAGATGAAAATCGGCTACAATCAGAAGAGTATTTTTTCACCATTGATTCTGATACAGAGTGGATAAGGGTAAGTGCGCTGATAAAATCATGGATTAAAGAATGGGATAAGTGGAAGATGGCTCGTATGAAAATCCAGCTCTATAGAGAAAATATGGTAATTAAGGAGAGAAATATACGGTTACATAGGTTCATCAACAACCATGAAAAGAAGCGTATATATATGGATTTCAACTTAGATAACTTAGCAATAGACAGTATAGGAATATCTTATGATCACAATAGCGACAAGAAAATATTAATAGATGAAATGCAGGTTTATAGTATACGATAAGCTATAATTTCGAGTTGTTTTTGTGTCTATCCTTATCTCTTGCGGTTTTTTTCTCTATATTTTTCTGCATAGCTTCTTCTAAGTTTATACCGGTTTGATTAGCGAGACAAGTTAGAACCCATAATATATCAGCCATCTCATCAGCCATTTTTACTTTTTCTTCATTTTCTGATAGGGGTATCTTATAGGATTGATCTCCGTATCTTCTGGCCATAATTCTGGATAATTCCCCGACTTCTTCAGTAAGTATTGCCAGATTAGTCAGCTCTGAAAAATAACGAACACCATATTTTTTAATCCATAGATCTACAGATGATTGTAAGTCTTTTAATTCCATTATTCCTTATTTCTTGTGTCTATTACAATTGTAACAGGACCATCATTAATTAGTGAAACACGCATATCTCCTCCGAATTCTCCCGTTTCAACTTTAAGATTACTTCTACTTTTAAGACCCTCAATAAAAGAATTATAAAGTGGAATAGCAGCTTCAGGGCGTGCAGCATTTATATAAGAAGGACGATTCCCCTTCTTAGTGCTTGCATATAATGTGAATTGACTGATTACAAGAAAAGATCCATTTACATCTTGTATGGACTTATTCATCTTTCCTTCCTCATCTGAGAATATTCTTAATTGAACAATCTTGTTGATTAACCATTCGATATCTTGCATCGTATCTTGGATATGGATACCTAGTAGTATGACTAACCCATAATCTATGGCTCCTATTATATCTTCTTTTATAGATACATGAGCTTCTTTTGATCTCTGAATTATTGTTTTCATAGTTATTCACATAATAAGGAATTATAATATTTTATTTATTGAATATGTATAAGATAGAAATCTCGTTACCAACACGATTATTGTGAATGAAATATGTATAAAAGGATTTCTATCCACATAGACCTTCATTTTTCAATATCATTGTTAATCATGGTGGAGAATCTTGATTTTATCCATATATAATTAATACGAAGTCATCCTATTATTTATCCTGTTGAAAATTTACAAACTATTATCTATAATTGATTTAAATTATTGATAATCAGTATGTTATGTTGTTAATATTGTGTGTATTTAAGAATAAATAATGTTAAGTGTAAGAATACTTAATATTACTCTCATATATTATCTACATATCCACAG
>CAZFJO010000069.1:0-14635 GCA_964518915.1 uncultured Saprospiraceae bacterium | reverse complement strand
GAGGAGGCAGTACAGGTTCTGATCATTACAATTGGACTGGAAATAAATTTTCAGATCTATTTATTATGAAGAGCAATGGCTCAAGTGTGCAGCGTTTTGATGCTTTGTTAAATACAGAAGGTAATGAAGGGACTGCTGTATTTACAGAAAACTTCCTTGAAGTGTATTTTACTAGATGTGCAGATGAAGAAAATGGAGATTCATATTGCAAGATAATGTATAGCCACAGATATGATGGACTCTGGTCTCCTCCAGAAGTGCTGCCATTCGTCAAGGATGGTATCAATTACGGCCAACCGGCTCTTATAGAAAATGACAGCGTTTTAGTCTTCTCTTCTAAAATTGACGCTACGGTACCGGATTATGATCTGTTTTATGCTGTTAAAGAAGATGATGATACGTGGTCAGAAGCTCTGCGGATGCCAGATATTATAAATACGAAAGGAGATGAAATGTTTCCTTCGGGAGAAAAAGATACACTGTACTTTTCTTCAGACTTTCATCCCGGATTAGGTGGCTTAGATATCTTTAAAACGTACTTAGGAGAAGACAGAAAATGGACCGTTCCGGAAAGAATGCCAGCACCTGTTAATTCATCTTCTGATGATTTCTCCTTTATGAAAGATCGGGTGACGAACCGCAAACGAAATGAGCTGGAACGAGGATTTTTCTCTTCTTCTAGAAAAGGAATAGGGGATGATGATATATACAACTACGTTAAGCTGAAAGTAGAAAAAGAAGATGTAGAGATTGAGGAAGAAGTGGAAGAACCCGTGGAAAGGGTCATAACTTATTATGTGGCAGGTAAGGTTTTAGAACCAATATATAAAGAAGAATTTAATCCTAACTCTGGTATAACAGGTTACAAGCCAGTATCCAGAGCAGGTGTAAGAATTCTGACAGGAGGAGAAGAAATAAAGGGACTCAGAGCTAATAATGCTGGCTTATTTGTAGAAGAATTACAAGGAGACTTAGACTATGATCTTATTGCAGGAAAAAATAGATATCTCAGTAACTCTATTGAATTTACTACGAAGAATATAACCATTGATTCCACAGAAGACATTGTTACCATTAATGTTGAAGTTATTATAAATCGGATATTCAAGAACCTGGAAATAGTCATCAATGACATCTACTATGACCTAGATAAAGCGACTATCCGTGAAGATGCCAGAACACCACTTGACCAACTGGTCAAGATCCTTGAAGACAACCCAGACATACGGATTCAATTATCTGCTCATACGGATTGTAGAGGAGAAGATGATTATAATTTAGATTTATCCCAGAGAAGGGCTCTGTCAGCTGTTAAGTATGTTATAGACGCAGGCATAAATCGAGAACGGCTGGTACCTAAGGGGTATGGAGAAACACAATTCGCCATAGATTGTGATTGTGATTCTTGTACAGATGACGAGCACCAATCTAACAGAAGAACTACCTTCAAGATTATAAACTAGTTTAATTTCACTCCTTTGTAATAAGAATGTCCTAGACTAGTTTCTACCTTTATGAAGAACAACCCTGATACATCCTGTGGAATGATAAGCTCTCTTTCAGGATTGCGTATTTCTCTTAATAATTTTCCAGATACATCTAATACCGAAATGCTCAGAACTTCTAATGAAGACTCCCATGTTATGCTACGTAGAACTGGATTAGGGTAAAATGAGAAAACATTGTTTTCTTGATCTTGAGTAGATGTTGTAGAAGCAACTCGGAAGCATGCTTCTGCAATACAATTATTTATGTCTGTGATTTTAACACAGTAGGTGCCTTTGCTGAGGTTCCTTATTTCAGTAACATCAGTTTCTCCATTGTCCCATTCTATTTTGTACGGACTTAACCCGCCTGATATTTCAATGGCTATACTCCCTTCATTTCCTGCTCCCGTAGGATTAATTTCAGGAAATATTTCAATGCCATTATCAATTCCTATTTCAATCGTATCACTCTCTAGAAAACAATTTTCAGAATCTGTTATGGTGACGGTATATTTGCCGGAAGGCTTATCCATAATTCCAGAACCCATATCTCCGGTACTCCACACGAAATTATAAGGCGGATGAGATCCTATTACTTCTAGCGTTATACTGCCTTCTTGTCCGCTGTTGCAGTCATTGTTGGAGATCGCGATGTTATCGATGATCAACGGGGTAGTGGTGGAGATAGAAACAGGTGATGATTCACCGATACATCCATCGCCGTCTGTGACCGTTACCGAATAGTTGCCTCCTGCAAGATCAGATATTGTATCTGAAAAGCTATTGACTATAACTTGCTGCCCATTACTCCAGTTAAAATCCAGTGGAAATTTTCCTTCACCGACAATAACAGAAACCTCCCCTAGAGAATCATAGCTGCATATATTGTCGCCTAAAATTGAAGAAGAAAGCGATAGCGGTATATCATTGTTTTCTATCTTGAAATCATTCCTAGTAAGCTTACAACCAAACTGGTCTATGATCGTAAGACTATATGTTCCTTCCGTAAGGTTTTCTAGTTCGGGCGTGCTGCCTCGTTGATTGCCCCAGAAATAGTTGTAGTCTCCAGCACCTCCAGATGCTGATACACTTATAAATCCGTTGTTACTCAATTTACACTTGACATGTTCTATGGAATCTATTTCTATTTCGATCTGTGGCGGAGCTTCAATATTTAGAATAGGAGAAGAGGCAACACAACCATTTATATCTATGACCTCAAGTGTATAGCTGCCTTGAGTAAGTGAAAATATATCATCTGATATGGCACCATGTGACCATCTGAAATTGTAAGGAGGTGTTCCACCATGTGTAGTCGTCTGTATAGAACCGTCACTTCCTAGATGACAAGTAATCTGCTCTAGACTTGTCACTTCTATTACTAGAGAATCTGGCTGGCCTATTTCGACGTTAATTACTTCTTGACACCCTCGAGCATCGTTGATTTCTACTGTGTATTCTCCAGCTGCTAAGTTCGAAACAGTGGGTGTGTTCATTCCATTGCTCCATAAGTATGTAACAGGTTCGATGGCATTGATTACACTTACTCCAGCTGCGCCTGTAGCTCCTCCATGACATACATTGTCTCGGCTAAATTGTACGCCTGCTGTAAACCTGGGTGCCGAAATAATTTCAATATTAGACATCTCTGTAATGCAACCAACAGCATCTGTAACTGTAACAGCGTAGATCCCTTCTGGAATGTTGTTTAGATCTTGATCACGTGTTTCGTTGTTCCAGAAATATGAATAGGGCTGAGTCCCTCCAGCTACTGCTATGTCTATGCTCCCTTGTGCTTCATTACAGGGTGTCGATGATGTACCGATTAGAAATATTTCTGGCTGGTTCTCAACATCTATGTCGAAAAACATAGTGCGTGTCCTGCATGATCCTGCGTCGCTAACTTCTGCAAAGTACACTCCGTCAGAAATATTGCTAACTGTCAATCCTGTTGCTCCGTTATTCCAGACTATATCATACGGAGGTGTTCCACCTTCCACAGAAATCCTAATGCTTCCATCAGCCTCATCCTTGCAAGATTCGTTTTTTAATTCTTCCAGGGAAATCTCGATGGGATTCGTTTCTTCCGCATCATCTTGCAACCCATTGCAATTATCATCTATGGAATTGCACTGAACTTCTGGTGCATCTGGATTTATGGATGCATCTTCATCATTGCAATCTCCTGCTGTGGAACTAAAACCGGAAGGGTTCCTTGAGAGGCAGACTGAAATAGTGCTATCTGCAGTTCCATATCCATCTTGGTCAGCATCCAAGAAGTAAGTAGGTAATGTTGCTACATTTTCAATGCCATAGAATTCTATCTGATCAAGTGCAATATCTCCTCTGTTATCTGTTCCAGAGTACCCTGTAAATCTGAGAGATACCAATTGTCCTTGATATTCTGAGAGGTCTGTAAAGTTTCTTGTCCACTGATTTCCTTGATTTCCATACTCTGAAAAAAGCATTTCTTGTGTTTCCCATCCATCAGAAGATATGGATAACGAGAGACTGTCTATATCATCTCCATACATATGATAGTAAAATGACATAGAACAAGAGCCTTGATTTTCAGGAACCATAAGACAGTTGGTCTCTAGGGTAACTTTATTTCTAGGTCCACATATCTCTGATGTGTTTTCTATGTAAACATAATTACCAATCCCCGTGATATCTGCCGTAGGTCCGGTAAGTTCTGTCAGCGTCTGACCAGAGCTTACAATCCAGTCTTGTGTATCATCTGTGATGTTGTACCAGATCGGGTCGAGTATATTGCATGTGGTGTTGCAAGAAGCCTGGCACACTGTACTTTCGTCAAATGAGGAAGCAAGAGAAACATCAGAACATGCAGTTGTAAAACTTGCAGGACATGAAAATGCAGAGAGGGTAGATACGCAATCGGACTGAATATATATATCATAAGGTGTATCTGGCTGCAACCCGGAAACGAAAAATTCTCCCAATTGGCAAGAACTGAATATTTCAATGTTGGTACCTGGAGGTTCTCCGCTATTAACAATATTGATTACTGCGATGCTGCAGTTGGCTGGAGGGTCCCACACCACTTTAGCAGTTGTAGAGGAAATATCCGTAGCTGCAATCTTAACTGGAACATCACAGATGATCTCTGCAAAGTTCACTTTAATATATTTAATGGTTCCTTTGTCCTGAAATGCTCGATCACAGGCTTCAATAGCCCATAAGCCATTTACATCTGTACCATCGTATAACGTCTCAAAAGTCTCATCCGGCAAAAATGATCCGATTAGCTCATCGTTGACAGTATCACCTTCTAAAAAAGTACAAGCCAGATCAGAGAACGAAGCTACGGTATTACAAGTTTCATCAGCGGGGCTACCGTAATTGTCTAAACCTGCTCCCTGATTTTTAGCTAAAAGAATCCTGCTTCCGGATGGGGAAGTTAGATACAACTGTAGATCTGCCGGCCAGTCATGCTCTATAATTAAGTCTACGGATTGTATGAATACATCTTGACCCAACTTTTTATCAGGGAATGAGGTGACAGATACTAAAAAGCGTTCAAGTCTAGGACATCCATTGTCCTTAATCTCTAGGGAAAGATCGCATAAAACATCATTATTGTCTATAGCTGTTCTTACAGCAAAAGGTCCATTCCAGCCACTTGATTCTGATTCAGAACATATGGCTCTTATATAGACATCATACGCTGTGCCAGGTATCAAATCAGATAAAGTATGTTTCCTCTCAGTTATAAGATCTGTGCTGGGAACTCCATTGTCAATAAATCCAGTGAGACCGTACTCAATCTCCCATCCTACAACTTCCTCATTGAAGTCATTCCAGTTTAACTGCAATGAAGTTGAAGTGATTTCATCTACAAACGTAAACAATGGAGCATTACACGTGCGCTCTATGGCGCTCGCATGGATAGATCCTATCAGAAAAAATATGTAGATAATTGCCTTCATCTCCTATCTTAGAAACGAAAATAGAATCATTTTATGAGAAACGTGGTCTGATTTCTTACACCACAACATTAATCATACGATTCGGTACGACAATCACCTTTCTTGCAGGTTTACCTTCCATCCATTTGATGACGCTCGGTAAGGCTAGGACTGCTTTTTCAATATCTTCTTTAGAGACATCAGCACCTACCTTATACATGTCTCGTTTCTTACCATTGATACAGACAGGATATTCGATAGAGTCTTCCTTTAGAAATTCTTCATTGAAAACAGGGAAAGCAGTATGATGTACCGATTCACTATAACCCAGTGCTTCGTATAATTCTTCAGTAATGAATGGGGCAAACGGAGCCAATAGCTTTACTAAATCAGTAAGTATGGTTACGTTATGACAGTCTTGTTTCTTCAGTTCATTGACACATACCATAAAAGATGAGACTGCGGTATTCAGCGATAAGCGTTCAATATCAACAGATATTTTCTTGATGGCTGTGTGCAAGGTCTTAAGTGATTCAGCAGTCGGGCTACCTGTCTGAGTGATAAGCTTTCCATCGGTATAAAACAATGACCATAACTTCCTCAGAAACTTAGAAACGCCATCAATACCGTTGATGTCCCAGGGTTTCGATTGCTCGATAGGGCCGAGAAACATTTCATACATCCTGAAACAATCTGCCCCATATCTTGCAACTACATCATCTGGGTTGATCACATTGAAGTAGCGCTTACTCATTTTCCCTACTTCACTTTTCGTGTTGAATATATCGTTATCTGGAAAAGAGTCTAAGTCGTATGTTCCAGTGCGTGTAGTAAAAAGACAGCCATTGTAATCTGGTCTCCATGCCACAAACTGGTTTAATCCTTCCTGAGTAAGGTGGCTCCCAGGTGTTCCATAATCCGTAATGTATCCTACATAAACAGGGATTCTAGCGTAACCATCTTCCCCTTCAATCATATCAGCAGATACAAAAACCGACTTTTCTTCTGCTTTTTCTTTCTTGAGGTATAGGTACTCTATAACTCCTTGTATCATACCTTGATTGACCAACTTCTTGAATGGCTCTTTCGTAGGTACTATCCCTTTATCGTACAGAAACTTATGCCAGAATCTAGAATACATCAGGTGTCCTACAGCATGCTCTGTTCCTCCTACATACAAGTCTACATCTTGCCAGTAATTAATAGAATCTTGACTAGCAAGGGTATCCGGATTTTTAGCATCCATATACCTCAAGAAGTACCAGCTCGATCCGGCGAAGCCTGGCATGGTATCGGTTTCTCTTCTCCCTTTTTCTGTATGTATCCAGTCGTCTAATTTAGCAAGAGGAGATTTTCCTCCGTCGCCAGGTTTGAAATCTTCTGCATATGGTAGTTCTACCGGAAGTTTATCTAGGTCTTCTGTTATGGTCTCTCCCTCATCAGTGTAATAAATAGGAAATGGCTCTCCCCAATATCTTTGTCGTGAAAAATTGGCATCACGCAATCTATAATTGATTCTTCTTTTACCCAGATTACGGGTTTCAATTTCAGACATCATGGCTTCTATGGCCTCAGGCACCTGCATGCCTGTAAGGAAATCAGAATTGATAAGTGTACCTAGTTTATCGTGTAGGGTTGCATCTGGATATTCAGATTTGTCAACTACATCGATTATCGGAAGGCCAAATTTCTGAGCAAAAACCTTATCACGATCGTCGTCTGAAGGTACAGCCATTATAGCGCCAGTACCATAATCCTTAAGAACGTATTCTCCGATCCAGACTGGGATTCTTTCTTGATTAAAAGGATTTATAGCATAAGCTCCTGTGAATGCTCCAGTTACTTCCTTGACCTCAGACATTCTTTCCACCTCAGACCTACTTGCTACATATTTCTTATAGGTCGATATAGCATCTGATTGCGCTGGAGAAGTGATTTTATCTACCAGATCGTGTTCTGGGGCCAGCACCATATATGTAGATCCGAATATGGTGTCCGGTCTTGTGGTGAAAATCTCGATTTTCTCGTCACTCCCTTCTAGGTCGAAAAACATCTGCGCACCTTCACTTCTTCCGATCCAATTGGCTTGCATAGCTTTCAATGAATCTGACCATTCTACGTCTGCTAGCTCTGACAGTAATCGATCAGCATATGCAGTGATTCTGAGTGACCACTGTTTCATGGCTTTTTTCTCTACTGGATATCCTCCTCTTTCTGAAACACCGTCTTTTACTTCATCATTAGCAAGTACAGTCCCTAATTCTTCACACCAATTGACATAACTTATCTTCCTGTATGCTAGGCGATAAGCCATAAGGGTGTCGTCCTTTTCTTGTATGCTCATGTTGTTCCATTCCTCCGCAGTGAAGGGATCAATGTCGTCAGCATGTGCCTTTACACCGGCATTACCCGTCGCCTCAAATTCTTTTATGAGGTCATTAATTTCAGTAGCCTTATTGGTCTCTGTATTGTAGTAGTGATGGAACAACTTTATAAAGATGGTCTGGGTCCACTTATAATAATCAGGATCTGATGTAAGCACTTCTCTGTCCCAATCGAAACTCAGTCCCATGTTATCAAGCTGATTCCGATACTTCTTAATGTTATCTGCTGTAGACTTAGCTGGATGGACACCCATCTGCAAGGCATATTGTTCTGCTGGTAGCCCAAATGCGTCATAACCCATCGGATGCAATACATTAAATCCGGTCTGACGCTTGTATCGTGCATAGATATCAGAGGCGATATATCCTAGCGGATGTCCTACATGTAGTCCTGCACCAGAAGGATAAGGAAACATATCAAGTACATAATACTTTGGCTTGGTAACATCATCTGTTACCTTGTAAGTTTTATTTTCCTGCCAGTATTTTCTCCATTTCTGTTCAATGGAAGCAGCATTAAAATCCATATTGTTCTATTAAAGATTAAGCGTGCAAAATTAGGAAAATGCACTCACTCTACATCCCTTATTCTCAGCTATTTCTTATAAAGAGAATAAGTTGATGGTTTATCATTAGAGAAGCCCCACCTTTCTTTCCATGATTTATCATCGTAATAAGAGATGATATCATATTTTTCGATGGCTATCGTGTCGCCGATGGCATTGGTAATATACATGCCTGTTTCATTTCCATCGCCATCATGGGTGAAGTCATACGCCCTCTGAATGGCATCAGAAGCATTTCTTATTTCTTTACGCACCATGTTCTTGTCTGCATAGTAAAATCGCTCTATACGTAGTAATTTATCTGTGCTCCCTTCATAGCTTTTAGTCACTACCTTCTCTCCAGCTTCATTGTAAGAAAATTCGTAGTATGACATAAGGTAATCATCCTGCTGGTAATACTCTGACTTATGTGGTAAGGACTTTTTTCCTTCATCGTATAGGAAAACTTCTTTTCCTTTAAGTTCTCCAGCAGGGTTAAAAAACAGTGTTTCCATGTGTTGATCTCCTCTATAATTTCTATTCTCATAGTGTGTAAGTGGACCTTGTACATAGCCTTCTCCATCAGATTGAGACTTATAGATTTCAAGAACTTCTGTTCTTGGTTGTTCATCTCCACTACATGAGAAAAAGAGTAAGAATATTATGCTATAGAAAATAGGTCGGATCATCTAAGAAATTTTTAATCATATATTCATTCCAAAAGTACTCATTACGAGAATAGAAACCTACATGTCCGCCATATTTAGGCGTTAATAAAAAGAGGTTTTCATTTTCTTCAGCAATCGAAACAGGGTAGCAAGATTCTGGAAGAAATGGATCATCAACCGCATTAATCATCATCGTAGGCTTAGATATGTCCTTTAAGAATTGCAGACAATTGCACTGTGCATAATAATCAGAAGCATCCTTAAACCCATGAATAGGCCCTGTAAAAAGGTTGTCGAAATCGTACAAGGTCTTCACTTGATTCAATAATTCTAAATCTACCTGATCAGGAAACTGCGCCTTTTTCTTAATGATTTTACCCGTGAGTGATTTAATGAAACTCTTTTCATAGAAGTAATTGCTTTTTCTCCCGATGTGAAGTGATCCTTTATGAAGGTCACACGGTACAGATACACCACAAGCTGCCACAATTTTATCGCTTAGTGGATATATTCCGTCACTCAGGTATTTCATGGTAACGTTGCCCCCTAAACTGAAACCCACAATACCTATTGAATCATACTGACTTTCATACAGAGAAATCACATGGTTAACATCTTCTGTGAATCCACTGTGGTACATGGTCAGCAGTTTATTGTCCACCTCTCCACATCCTCTAAAATTCAAACAATACACATCCCAACTTTCATTATGCAGCAGCCTAGCCGTGTGTGCTATATACTGAGATTGTGAGCTTCCCTCCAGTCCATGCAATAGAAATACGGCTCTGCTATTGTTGTTCAGTAACCTATCTACTTTAATGATGTCCTCATCAGGAGTATCTAAGATTACAGTGTCGTAAGGTGGAGGAGGATTATTTCTAAGATAATAAGTAAGAATCGTATTGGTGTGACCATTGCGACAATGAAATGGTGGCTTGTAGTCCGCTGTTTTTATGTGTGGCATAAGAGCTTACTTTCTATAAACCTCGATGACCCGATCTGGATAATCACTGATGATTCCATCTACACCTTTCACAATCATATGTTCTATATCTGCATAGCTGTTTACTGTCCAAGGAATAAGTTTCATATTTTTTTCCTTGCATACAGAAAGTGTTTCATCATTTATAAGTTTGAAGTACGGACTATAAACATCTGGAATAAAGGAGAGTAAGGCCATTGATTTTTCCATATCTTCTTCAGATTCAACCAGGTATACAAGTTTTATCTCTGGTCTTATTCTTCTGATATATTCCAGGGCTCTTACATCGAAACTCTGAATGTAAGTATCGTCTATGGCATCATATCGATCTACGACTTCAATAACAAGATTGCAGAAATCGTCGATAGTAGCGTAGTAGGTTGAATCCCACGCTGGTTTACTTTTTATTTCTATGTTGTACTTGAATGCTGGACCTGGATTCAGTTCCCTGTGTCTTATTGCGGATGCATACACTTCACTTAGCAAGGGTTTAACGGCAGGAATTTTAGCTTGATCTCCGAACCTCGGGTGGGCCTTCTTTCCGACATCGTATTTCGAGATTTCATCGTAATTCAGCAAGAACAAGTTATGGGACTTTTCTTCTTCTTTTGTAATCGTTGTACCATCGGGTTTAGTGGATATCTCATGGTTGAAAAAAGGTTCATGGGATACAACAACTTTCCTGTCTGCACTTATAGCAAGGTCAAGTTCTAGGGTCGTCACATCCATGGCCATGGCTGCTTCGAATGCTTGTATGGTATTCTCTGGATACAATCCTCTACATCCTCTGTGTCCCTGTATGTCTAAGTTTTCTTTCTTATTCATGATGGTTTTACAATTAAACATTGATAGTATAGATAATTAAGATGATACAGCAACTGATTTTGCGAGAAAACATCATTTTAGATATCGTTGGGTGATAGCAATTATGCTTGAATACACAGGTTCTTCTTTTTGCAATATGGATCTGGGGTCTATCCAGATAGCCTGATCGATGTCTTCTTCTATCTGTGGTACAAGAAGTTGTTTTTTACTTTTCATTTCATACCAGTAACTTCTCTTGATACACCTCTTGTTAGACCTATTTCGGAAAAAATGGTCTGTCTTACCTAACTTCCTGACAATGCTTACACATTTAATTCCTGTCTCTTCTTCTACTTCTCTGATAGCAGCTTCTTTCTTACCTTCTCCGATTTCTAGTTTTCCTTTGGGCAGATCCCAGAAACCTCTTCTATGAATAAAGAGTGCTTTGTTTTCTTCATTCATTACAATCCCTCCTGATGCTTTCACTATTTTAAACAATGAAAGAAAGTCTTCCTTTAAGTCTTTATAAGCGGTTGCGTGAATAAGAACGGTAAGCCGGTCCGGGTTTTTCTCAAGTTTGTCCAGGTAATTGAGCAGGACTTTCTTCTTTCCTAGATAAAGTGAAACCAAGTCAGGAGTATGTTTTTCGATGGCCTTTGTCTTCTTGTGAGATTTGACCAGTATCAATAAACTATGATTTATGTAGATTTTGTACATTTGCTGCCTCTGAATTTTATCCTATCCCATATCAATCCAATTCAAAAGTACAATTGATTAATGAATTACAAAATCGAAGTAGCTAGAAAACTATTAGAAATCGAAGCAGTTAAGCTTAGACCTGAAGATCCATTTACGTGGGCTTCTGGTATGAGATCTCCGATATATTGCGATAATCGACTGAGTCTATCTTACCCAGAAGTGAGAAATCTTATTAAACAAGGCCTGTCAGACCTTGCACAATCAGAAGCGTACGACGTTATAGGCGGCGTAGCAACAGCAGGGATTCCACATGGAATGCTCTTAGCCGATGCAGAGAAAGCACCGTATGTATATGTGCGTTCTTCCGCTAAGTCTCATGGTAGGCAGAATCAGATTGAAGGAAAGATGACACCAGGAGCTAGAGTATTACTAGTAGAAGATCTGATTTCTACCGGTGGTTCAAGCTTGAAAGCTGTGGATGCGATAAGAAATGAAGGAGGAAAGGTGGACACGGTATTAGCAATTTTTACTTACGGCTTCCAGAAGGCAACCGACAATGCAACGAATAATAATTGTTCTTTTAAAACAATAACTGATTATCCTACATTGATACAAGTAGCCAGGGATATGAACTACATAACTGAGGCAGAATCAGATACCCTGTCTCTATGGAATCAAGATCCGGCTTCATGGTATAATAATGTTCTTAATAAGTGATAAACATTTGCGAAAGCGAAACCTATACATATGTCTATAATAAATAGCAAATCTGAAAAATTCTTAAAAGCTTACTTATCTAATTCATCGCCTACAGGATATGAATCTAAAGGGCAGCAGATGTGGTTAGAATACATCAAGCCATATATCGATGACCATCACCTTGATAATTATGGAACACTATATGGAGTAATCAATCCAGGTCAAGATTATAGGGTGGTTATAGAAGGGCATGCAGATGAAATTTCGTGGTACGTCAATTATATCTCTAAGACGGGATTCATCAACGTGATAAGGAATGGTGGTTCGGATCATATCATTGCACCGAGCAAACGAGTTAACATTCATACTAGGAACGGAATTGTCAGAGGCGTATTTGGCTGGCCGGCAATTCATACCAGAAAAGGCAAAGACTTAAATCTTTCTCCTACCATCAATAATATTTTCATAGACGTAGGGGCTAAAGATAAAGATGAAGTTCTGGCCATGGGAATCCATGTAGGATCTGTTGTAACTTATGATGATGAACTAGAAATACTTAATGATCGGTATTACGTAGGTAGGGCACTTGACAATAGAGTAGGTGGATTCTGCATTGCGGAAGTAGCAAGAATGTTAAAGCAGAAAAAGAAAGAGCTTCCTTTTTCTCTTTACATTGTCAATTCAGTTCAAGAAGAAATCGGACTGCGCGGTGCGGAGATGATTGCCGATACAATCAAGCCTCATGTGGCCATTGTAACGGATGTATGCCACGATACAAGCACACCTATGGTTGATCCTAAAAAACAAGGGGATGTAAAAGCAGGTGATGGACCTTGCTTGACTTATGCTCCTGCAGTACACAATAAGTTACTTGAGCTAATCATAGATGCCGCGGAGAAAAAAGAAATTCCATTTCAGAGATCAGCTTCTAGTCGATCTACGGGGACAGACACGGACGCATTTGCTTATAGCAATGGTGGTGTACCATCAGCATTGATATCCCTTCCGTTGCGTTACATGCATACCACGGTTGAGATGGCACATAAGGAAGATGTGGAGAACGTTATTAAGTTGATTTATGAGTCTTTGCTGGTGATTGAAAAAGATCACAATTTTAAGTATTTTTAATATCCATGTGCGGCTACTAATCCACAAGATCATTGAGTTTTATGTGTACTCGAGTCTACACATTGCCTTATGTGCGGCAGCATTGATTCTGTATTCTTATCAAGTATTCGAATTAAAACCGAATTACTCCTATGCAGTTTTCGTAGCTTCTTGTACGATGATTCTGTATGCAGTTCATAGACTAGTCGGTCTTAGGCGAGTGTCAGCATATCACAATTTAGGCCGGTTTCAGGTGGTGTTATCTCATAAGACTCATCTTTACTTCTACATCGGAATTGCAGGTGTCATTGCCATAATTCTAGCTCTGAATATGAGTATTCAGAAAATCCAGATGCTTCTCATTCCATCGGTATTGTCGCTGCTCTATGTACTTCCTGTTCTTAAAGGGAGGAGACTGAGAGACCTTGCATATATTAAGATTTTCATCATCGCTTTATGCTGGTCATGGCTGTGTTGTGTTATCCCTACTTATGCCGAGAGTGAATATGTTGTTTTTGCTCTAGGCAAATGTTTCTTCATATTTGGAATAACAATTCCCTTCGATATAAGAGATAGACAAGTAGATGTCGATACCGGAGTAAGGACACTTGCAACCATGTATGATCACCAGAAGGTAAAGCTGATTGGCATCATTGCGTGCTTGGTTTCACTAGGGTTATCTATCGCTTTTTTTCCTACGTTTTTATTATCAGAAATCATCGTACATTTTATTGCCATAGGACTAATCTGGCGTGCCAGTGCAGATAAGTCAGATTACTACTTTTCACTTTTCACAGATGGAACGATGGCCTTGTTTTATATAACTTCTATTATAATTCAAGAGATAAAATAAAAAATCGCTCTTTCTGCCAACCCTTTTCTTTTCACTTATAGTCTATAGAGGTGTTAATCATACTTATTAATCAATCACCTTATAATCTATAAAAATGAAGAAGCTTTCCATCTTAATGTTGACTATATGGATATGTGGAACTTTTACTTCATGTCTCGAAGACGATTGTGTCTCTACACAAGATTTCTTCCGTTATGATCCTGTGTATCTTAATGTAGATAACATGCGAGATTCAGGCATACAAGTACTTGAGTCTAGGTCTCTTGAGTCACCAGGAAAATTATATTTCTACAAGAACATGTTGTTCTTGAACGAGCGATCTCAAGGCATCCACATCATAGATATCTCAGATCGGGACAACCCTCAATACTTAAAATTTTATGGTATCGAAGGAAATTATGACCTAGCTATTAAAGACGATGTATTATATGTAGATCAGATTTTAGATCTTATTTCAATCGATATATCTGATATCAAT
>CAZFJO010000068.1:8347-14679 GCA_964518915.1 uncultured Saprospiraceae bacterium | reverse complement strand
GGGCAGATCCTCCTTCTGCAATTACATCAGCGGCAGCTGGTTTAATTCCTGCTTGATTTCCCAATTTAATTATCTCAAGTTCCTGACCTATAGGTTGATTAAGATAAGAAAATGAACCAGCATTTTCAGTTCTTGCCATGAAAGCAAACTCATCTGCATTACTAATTGCGTTTTCCGTAAACGTGATTTTCTTACTTACTTGGAGTGCTTGCAATTCAATTCTTAGATGGTCTCTTGCGTCTCTAATCATACTATAATCTGGATGACTCCCTCCCAAATCGT
Organism: uncultured Saprospiraceae bacterium; assembly: GCA_964518915.1. Classification (GTDB taxonomy): domain Bacteria; phylum Bacteroidota; class Bacteroidia; order Chitinophagales; family Saprospiraceae; genus JABDLO01. The sequence goes on along the minus strand of CAZFJO010000068.1, from coordinate 14,397 downwards.
CCAATTGCTTATTCATTGAAGTTTCAAGCTGCCTGAGTGCATCTTCAATCTTCTCTACATCATCTAAATTATCACTTCCCCCAACTACTTTAAAAAGTTGTTTGATTTCTGATGCTTTAAACACCAACTTTGATCCTAAATTTCTTATAATTAAACTTAAATCTCCAATTCCAATCGCCAAACCCAACATATCCCAAGTTTGATGGAATTCCTGAGACATAACCGAATAACCTGTTATATCATAATCAAACCTGTCTGCAGCAACAAAAAAATCAATTGCGCCATATACGGCACCGGCTCGTGCGAGAAGCATGGCTCCAGTAGATAGTCCTCCTGTTGCAAATCCTGCTAAAACAGCTACTACATCTAAGGTAAGTCTTACCCCCATTTCAATAGCTGCATCACCATATCTTCTAAATATATAATCTAAAAAGAAAACAGGAATGTCTACAGATACAGCAGCTTCAAATACAACTTCTTCTGCTCCTAATCTAAATTTCGTTTTATCCTTAAAATATATATTCGACTTACTGAAAGGATCTAGATTAGGGAAAGATCTTGTATTATACATAGGTGGCGGTCCTCCGGACCACCCGCTTGAAACCTTATATTCATAACTTAAAGAAATATTATCCGTATTATAATTAGAACTGTAGGCTCTATAATTTTTTGAAATAGGAATGGTATCATTGGTAGCTACCATATTAAAATTTGGGAGATTCTGAGTAAACGCCATTAAAACAGTTACGAAATATTCATAACCATGACTATCAGAATTACTCAATAACCATACATCATTTAATTTACTAGCTATTGTAAGGTATAATGAAGGATTAGCCTTAAAATAATTAAGCAATTTAAGCTTATCCTCTTGAGGTGTTGTGCTTACAATTTTATTAAATAAGTTTTCCTCTTCTAAATCATTATCATACCAATTATCTTCTTCAAGTTCTAGTTTTTGACCAAGAAGATTAATAGCATGTTTTCTATTTTCCCAAGTTAAATCGCCAAATACACAAGTATTATCTTTCCATTGATTTAGCTTACTAAAGAGGAGGTCAGCATTAGGCTTTGTAATATCTTGGATGGATTGCCAGAATGTTTCAGTTAATACATTTTGGGCATAAGTAAAATAATCTTTATATACACTTCTGTTGTAAGACTTCCAAGTATTGTATTCTTCTCTAGCAATATAATTTGGAATTGAATAAAATTCAATCCTTTCAAGATAATCAGGATCCTCTCCTGCTTGTTCATGTAAGTCAAGAAGATCTTGATAATTCTGAAGACCTCTAGCCATTATTTCGGTTGCTGTTAGGGATTCAAAATCTTCATCACAACTACTGTAAAAACCTGGATAATTAGTTATCTGATCAGCATGAGTAAATAGAAAAAATGATTCTTTACTTCCACATGCAAGTCCAGGAAATAATTTATTGACGAAAGCTTGAGCTTCAGGTGTATAATCAGGTTCAAATTTAGCATCTACATTCCTATCATAATATAAGGTCTTATCCCCAAGATCATCAAGATCTGCAAATGGCCCTGCTCCAGTATAGTTAGAAGAAGAAATATCAGATTTCGATACTCCTAATTCTGATAATCCAACTTTACCAACATTGAATGTGATTTTCTGACCTGATTTACAAGGATATCCAATAATGGCTTTCAATGTATCGAATGATTCGAAATTATCAGTAATTGTATCTATATATTCACTATAATCTGCAAATGATTCACTTTGACAATAGAACCGGATATTAGTTGTTATTTTCTCCGAACCATCCTTGTAAGTGAATGACCTCAATGAACCAACTGGATAAGTAATAAATTTATCACATGGTGAATTTTCATTTGAACTCTTTACTTCATCTCCTGTATTGAAAGTAACACTAGTTGTTGTCTTTGGAATTGTGATCGGTAATCCAGAAGGCGCTATAAATGTATATGTGCCATCTATAACTGGGTCATCAGAAACATTCCTTAAATCATATATATCTGAAAATGCTTCAACAGATGCACTCTCCCCATCCTCATCATCTTCAAACAATCCGATCACCAATCCAGGGTTATGGATCTTATCCCACTGCGGTTTTATCAATGTTGTTCCAGAACTGTAATCCATCAGGTTATCGGTGGCCCCTTCTGTATGCTCCCAACTCTGGAAACTGTGTCTTAAATTAAATGCTCCATGACCTAGCTCATGAGCTATGGTTCTCACATAATCATCCCCACCATTATAAGTCAAGTTATCATGATAGACGAATCCATATCTTGAATCTCTAGGCATCGACCCTAACTTAGTACCTTGAGCATGTTCCTTCACCACAAATATGTAATAGGTATTGTCAGCACCTGTGTCTCCATTATAAGCATCGATGATGTCATTCTGCTCAGAAGTATATTTAGAAAAAGTAGACGACTCTACATCATCCATCCTATCATCAAACCCTGGAACATCTAGCTCTCCTGCTATGGTTACGTTGACAGTGTAGACAGCTTGATCAAATATATCCTTAATCGCAGCTTGTAATTCTGTTTCATTGAAAGGAAGGTTTATCTCGGGATCTGTATCGCCACTTACAGGGATTACCACAAGATTGGCTACATCATTATCATAAGCTACCACATTAAGTTTTCCAGCAATCTTAGCCGTATCCGGATGCGCACGCTCTATGGCATACAATTGAGTGGTTCCTTCTTCTGCTCCTGCACTAATTATCAAGTTCTTATTGTTCCCATCATTCGTCGCATTGACGGGTACTTGTTCGTTGGTTTCGAAAGTAACATATGCTGGAAACGCCTCTCCACTCTTCATCTTTGCATTCACTGGTTCTTGGGTGCCTGTCTCTATAGATTTCCAGGATACCGTGTAATCTTCTCCAGCAATTTTTATCTTATTATACTCTTCTTTAAAAGCATTGTAATACATAGAATCAAATGCATGGTCTTGGCTACCATCTCTGAAGAATATCACTTGCTCTTCCGAATCAAATAGATCCTCTAATGCATCTTGGAGGTCACCAATCGCATCTCCGAATTCTTCTTTACATTGTTCAATCGTGGTTCCACCACCGATAGCATTAGCGAAACAATCTATGGCGTCTTGTATGTTATCAGATAAGCTATCGGGTAACCATGGATATTCATCCTCTATCGTATTTACTCCATCGGTAATGTTCCATCCATCGGAAAAATAACCATTGACCCCTTCCGTTTCGTTGAGTACATCATTAACCTCAGTTAAGATGGCTTCTAAGGAAGCTAAAGCACCATCTACCTGTTCTAGAACACCGATGATATCGTTGATGAGGTCGGCCAGTTCTGGGCTGATTATTTGCGCTCCGACGCCTGTAACCGTTATCGGATTCTCACCGAACAATCGGCAATTCTCATTGATGGTAATGTTGTTAAAAGCAACATTAACCCTACCTCTCTTATCGGTAAATGGCAGAGAGATAAAACCAGTCCCAGAGTAATTAGGTCCTCCAGATGTCAACGAAGTAACTTCAACTAAGAAATCCGCTGCAACAAACTGATCACCTTCCATAAGGGTGGTAATAGGAACCTGTAATTCTGGTGCCGAAATTCCCGCGTCTTCTGCTGCACAATCATAAGGTGCAGGGTCAGGCTCTAGGTTACATCCATCCTGTAATATGACTTCGATAACATTGGAATTAACACTTGTTCCTATCGCATTGACAGCTCTTATCCTATAGTACATCGGAGCAGATAATTCTATTGCGATTATGGCATCCGTTATATCCGTTACTACCCTATCTTCATAACCAGGAATAAAACTTCCAGCATCGAAGTTCTCACTCCAAGAAACATCCAACCGGTATGATTCTGCTCCTGGAGAATCTAACCAATGACTATTAAAGGAAGAAAATACTACATCGGTTGCCTCCGTAGCTATCGGTGGTTCCGGAACTTCTCCTACAACAACTTCAATTATATTAGAGTACAGAGTAATCTCTGGGCCCACCATTGCTCTCAACCTATAGTAATACGTGTCTCCTTGGTTTACATCAACAACGAGCTCGTCTAGGTCTTCCACGAATAAAGCCTCGAAACCAGGTAGAAAATTCCCAAATCCTAGATCCTGAGAAACGTCTACGAGATACCCATCTGCTTCATTATAGTCAAGCCAATTAGATACAAAGCTGCTCTCCGTCATCTCCGAAGGCGCGGTAGCAATAGGCCCTGGGAGATCATCGCTTCGAGTATTGGGTTCTCCGACACACTTACAATTTACATCAAAGTGATCGTTCTGTGTCGTATCGTCTCTATCATCGCATGGAGATCCTATGACACAATCGGTTTCTTCTTCGCAGATATCTGGCGTACCATTGTTATTTAGATCTTCTCCTGGTGTTCCGGCGCAATTGCAGTTTTCATCGAGAACATCATTAACCGTACATGGATCCTCATCGTCACATGAAACACCGGCCTCACACACTATACTTGTATCGCAGGCATCCGGAATACCATCGACATCTATGTCGATAAGATCGTCTCCATCTGGGCATATATCTTCTGCATCGCATACTCCATCCCCATCAGAATCACCACTTTCTATACCTAGACACGAGCAATCTTCTTGTATCGCATCATTAATCGTACATGGATTATTATCATCACATGCTACTCCTATTCCTGACTCACAATCTCCATCGTCACAAGCATCTGGAATACCATCGTTATCTGCATCTGCTAGGTCATTCCCTTCCGGGCAAATGTCTTCTTCATCGCACACGCCGTCATTATCTTGATCGCTTATAGGCTCACCAATACAATTACAATCTTCATCTAATGTATCATTGATCGTACAATCTAATCCGTCATCACATGGCTGACCCAGGGTACATTCTTCTGAAGTTAAAACGAACGAGACAGGACTTGAATAACCTAAGTTGTAAAAGAAATTCTGACCTGCTGGGTCATACGCTTGAACCCTTGCTATGTAAGGCTGGCCTGGAAACAACTCTTCTTGTGAGACATTGTAATTGAAGAAATTCTGTTCCGTTTCTATGACGATGGGCATCTGAAAATCAAGTACCTCATCGACTGTCATGCCTGGCGGATGCTCATATATAAGTAAGTTATAGTAAGCCTGAAAACCCACATGCTGCGGTTGCCACATAAATTGATAACTCTGCACAGGCAAGTACATATTCTCCCCTATCAATGAAATCAATTCAGGTGGCTCATGGATCTCAAGCGTTCCCATACCACACCCTTGATTCGACACGGGGTTTTCATCTAGTCGGTTAGCATCATAGGCTTCGAAACAGATGGAATAGATCCCTTCAGGAAGTGATCCTCCTCTGATAAATTCTTCCTTAGAAATTCCTCTAAACTCTAGGTTCTCAGGGTTAAAATATTCTGACAACTCCATCCCTGTCAACATGCGTGGGACGTTATATTCTAGAGTTACAATGTCTCCTATATAGTCTGGGCTGGTAGAAATCAATACTCCTTCTCCAGAGATAATCATTCTTAGAATAACATCGAAACTCTCTTCCTTAGGATCATTAAGGATAAGCGTATTAGTAAGTGTCACCGGATTCTCTAGAAGAAAATCTTCTAGATACGGCAGTGACGGACTGGTAAGATTGACATTGCTCGTTATAGGAAAGGTCTGTCCACGTAAGCCTGACACAGCCACAATGCTTATCACAGATATTATCAATAACCTTATAATCCTATATCCCATGTAAGAATGGTTTATTATTGTTTTACTATCCTATAAGAGAAAAGCAAAAGAAATGTGACATCCCGATTGTCACACTTTTAATTAATTGTGCTTATATTACTGTAGACGTTTTTATACGCTTCTTAATGCCAAGAAAGACAACTTTTATGATTAGATCATTGCTTACATGCATCATCCTTCTGATAGGTATCTCTTGTATCGATGCTCAGCAGAATCAAGATGCAGAAGCCATTGTCAATAGGTACAAGTCTAAAATAAAAGCAGATCCATTTAAAATTAAAGGAAACATCAATACGGATTTTCAATCCAACCAGATATCTGGAATCGATCG
>CAZFJO010000068.1:0-8247 GCA_964518915.1 uncultured Saprospiraceae bacterium | reverse complement strand
CTTGATCCTTCTTTTCAGAGAATCGGATGGGGAATTAAAGCAGGTTATGCTGGTGAAAAGGAAGAGCTTGCGGTTATACTATTCAGTGCCCGTGACGATGAAAATTCTGTCAACCCTTTTTCTACCCGTACAGATATACTGCCAGCGGAGAATACTATATTGAGTCTAGTCGGTGGAAAAAAATTCGGAAGTATTGTTTCTCTCAACATTGATTACGCACTGAGTGCTTTCTCAAGAGACAAGACCGTAGCAGAAATAAGTGACGCAGAACTTTCTATCTTAGACAGGATGGGTGGAATTTTCACACCTAGGCTTTCATCTACCTATAGTAAAGCCCTTAAAACGGAAGTTAGCTTCAGGTTAAAAAAAGGATCCCTATCCCTTATGCATGAGAGGGTCGATCCTGGGTATCGAACCCTGGGCGCCTTGTTCTTCAACAATGATTTCGAAAATTTCACAGTCGGAGGTAATGCCGTGGTCTTATCTGAGAAACTAAAGTTTACAGGCAGAGCAGGAATCCAGAGAAACAATATAAGAGACACAGAATCCAATTCTGAAAATAGATTTATAGGGTCGCTTATGGCTACTTACCAATACAGCGAAAACCTAAATTTCAGTGCACAATATTCTAACTTCAGAACAACTAATAAACTCAGGGCAAGCACCATTCCTATCATCGAGATTGACACTGTCTTTTTAAGCCTGGTAAATCAGAATATTACGCTCGGTTTTCAGAACATGCGTGGAGCAGATAAAAAGAATGTACTATCAGGTTCTTTCGGATTTCAGAAATCTAGTTCCATTGAGAATGATGAAGTACTTGATTCTCTTACGATGAAAAACTATATAGGAAATATTTCTTACAGCCACTTCATAACGGACGGAGAATGGACTGTTACAGGATCTATATTGACCAATAGTAATTCTACCGCCAGTAGTGATTTCATGTCAATCGCTCCTACTGTAGGAATAATGAAACCCTTGTATGATAAAAAAATAAGGTTGACCGCTTCTATGTCTCTCGTTAACGTAAGACTCAATGGCGCTCATTATAACAATATGCTTAGGCCTACGCTAGGGGTTCAGTATAGGTATGAAAAATCTCATACACTTAAATTCTACACTTCGTTCGTAGCTCAACGCATAAATCCAGATTTACCTATCAATAGAAATTTCAATCAATTAAGGTCTAAATTGGCGTACAATTATAGATTCTAATTATTTCAGTTTACGCACGTAGTAGATGTTGTAATTAGTTGTCCATCATCATCTACAGTAAGAAGAAAACAGTCTCCCCCTGGAGATTTCAGTATGACTCCTGTCCCATCATCTACGATAGATAAATTTCCACCTACCACTTTTACATTGCCTCCATTAACTACACCAGGTTGGCTATTAGCAGTCCAGCACACTGCATTCTCAAGTAATTTCCTAAATGTATTTCCAGCAGTTGTATAATTATTCTTTTTATGTCCTAGTGCTGTATAAAAAGTCCTGGCTCCAGAGGGTAACTCTCTGTACCACGCCATTCTTCTGGTTCTATCATAGGAATTCGATCCTGTGTTTCTGACACGCAACAGGCCTGTGAAATTAGTGGAATCGATCATGCCCCCATTTATGTCCCAGTAATAGTATTCTTCTTCTTTATTCCATGGGTCAGGAATTCCGCTCAGTGTCTCATGACTGGTCATGTGATCCATATCGTTGACATGATTGGATGAAGTGTGGTTAGGCGAACTCTGAACCACCGAGCCAAGAACGGTGTCTGTATAAAATGTCCAGTTATTATTTCTATAAGCATCGCTGGCAGCATGAATACCTATAAAGCTTCCGCCTGCTTCTATGTATGCTTTAAAATTTGACTGTTGCGCAGCAGAAAGGGCAGGATTATTATTGTTACTTGATGCATTGCTAAATATAATAACAGGAAAATTCAACAAAGAATCCAACTCGTCAAATAGATCTGTATTCTGAGTATTCGTAATGGTGAATCCGCGACTAGCGCCTATAGCAGAAAACATGCTATTGCTTTCGTTTCGTGTATTGTGGTCGAATCCTGTTGTCTTAGTAAAGTGTAAGACCCGAAATCCATCTTGATCACACAATGATTGACTAGCTATACTAAGCGAAAAACTTATAAGAAGAATGAATAAAAATATTGAACGCCTCATAGAATTTATTTTCTACAAGAATAATCAATTGAAAGGGTCAAAGTTTACGAGTATAACCTGAATCAATTATTCATGGAAAACCCTTACTTAAGCGTTACGATATCGGTCTGCGGAGATTTATAAAAACTGCCATCCTTAAATCGTACTACAATCTGGTATGTATAATTTATATTCTTAAGGACTTCTGAGTCAGTGAATGTATAATCTGATTTGGTCAAATCATCTACTTTATGCAAGGTGACAAATCGCTTTTTGCTCCTTCCTTCTGATCTATACAATGAAAGGTATTTTATCTCATATGGATTGATACAAGTCCAATCTAGTTTTACCTGATTGTTTTCCTGATCTACCGTTATGAACAGAGGAGCATAATTGGTTTTTCTTTTGATAGGAATAGGCTTTACTTTTCTTTCGTCAGACAAGGATTGCAGTCCATCATCATCTATGGCAACTATGCGGTAAGCTACAACATCTTCATTGCTGACCGTAGTATCTCTATAACTTACAGTCGTTCCTTTTTCTCTATAGGAAATAAGATCCACCCAGTCACCCTTATCGTATTTCTGTAAGGTATTCACTTCTATATCATGGCTAGAGCTATTCGTCCATACAGAAAGTACTCCATTCTTTTCAGCGTTGCATTTTTTAAACAGAGGGGGTACTGGAGGTATAATATCAGGCTTCTCTATTTCTACATATTCTGAAAACCCCGACTGATTCCCTCGAAAGTCAAGAGCCATAACCTTATAGTAAATTTTCTCCGTTAAGTTTTTCAGATCAATTGTATCGGTAAAGAAAGGTTCAGGAATATCTCCATCGCGGGTGAGGATGGCATACTCTCCTTGCGGTCCGTTATTAACGAATACATAATAACCTGAAAAATCATACTCTTCATTCATATTCCATGTGAGAGAAACCACTCCACTAGAATCAATCGTCCCTGTCAATCCATCAGGAATAGCCGGAGGCGTATTGTCTTTTAACTGCCCTAGTCCAGCTACAGAGGCAACGATATATCCATTGATGTCATAAGCAACAATTTTATAAAAATTTACCCTTCCAGGAGATTCATCAATGAAGGTGGTTGTGCTCGTGGGCAAAAGTGGTGACAAGACTTCATAATGATCTCTATCACTAATAGATCGCATAACATAAAACCCAGTTATCTGATTTATATATTCTTCTTCGAAATACCAAGTTACTTCGAATTGCTGCCTATCATTTTCATAGACATCAGATATAAAAGGAACAGTAGGAACAGGAGGCGGAAGGGGTATCCCAGATATGGTATCACTTACTTGACTTTTTTCGCCATACGGAGTAATGCCTGTAACTCTGTACACATACTTTTTATGATTTTCAAGTAAGGTATCCAGATAATGCGTTCGTTCTGCAGTCTCTACATATTCTTGTGCAGTCATACCTATGTAGGGAAGGTCGTTGGCTTTTTCAAATGAGCTCCCACCATCTAGAGACCTTTCTATGGTATAGGCGACATAGGTAGAATCATATTTTCTCAACGGCCAACTCAAGGTGAGTGCCTTATCATCTACTTCTATGTCTAGACTATCTATTTCTTTTAATGGAAGATACTTCCCGCCATCAACTATAAAGTCTTTACTCTCTACTGTGACCTGACCATCTATATCTTTCATATGCACAGAATAAGCATACTGAAACAAGGGATCAACATTGTTATCTACGTAACCCAAGGCGGATAGTTTCGCAACGTCTAGGGAGAGATCTGCCATCAGTAAAGAAAAATGGAACAGGTTCTCCTCTGCCATATATATATCAAGTGGATGTATGCCGTCTTGTCCTGCATCTAATAAATCGTCTTTAGATTCATACAAGATGGCTCTCGCAATTTCTGCCGAGCGGTTATTTTCAGCAAGAATATCCCATTCCGATTCTAACCCTAACCTTAATCCATCTACTATTTCAACATTCAGTACTTGTCCATTCTGAAGTGTTTTTTTTAATAGAGAGAATGAATTTATATCCATATCTTCCCAGATACTTCTGTCGGTAGGAACCCAGCGTATTACGATACTATCGCCTACAAGCTTAGCGCCTAGGACCAAGGTAGAGTCGGTATCTGCACTTGTAAATTGTCCACTCAAGTTAAAAGAAAACAACATTGAAGATATGATCAATATATACTTCATCATTTCATCAAGTTAACAATGGAAGAAGTTTTTTCACTACCATTTTTCAGTGAGGTGAATTTCCAGAACACAGGGTATGACCCAGAGGTAAGGTCATTAAATTGATACCCTTTTAAGAATTTTTGTCCGAAACAGAATTGTTGATCCTCCGTGATACCACCTCTATCTGGATTTATTTTATGGAATAATCTGTATAAACCATCTAGGTTATTGTAATAATTGGTCCACACATTTCTCATTCCATGATAAAAGAAAAACACTTCTACACAACATAATGGTTGATACCCATAATTAGGAAGACAGTTTTGTTCAAATCCTGCGTACTGATTTATATCCTCATTTAATTCAACCCAATCAATGCCATAGTACACATCATTAAAGTAGGTATCGATATCACTCTTTACAACATCATCTACTCCGTAATTCAATTTTATATTTCCACCATAGTTTCTCGTAGCATTTGCGTTGGTTCTTATCTGATTCAACTGATTAAAGTTAGAGGGTGTCACCCTACAATTAAACATACTATCTTGGACAATCATCACAGCATTATCTGGGGCACCTTCTCCATGGGCTGCAACCCTTCCCGGCTTTAAATTTTCGATCAATCCTCCTGATATATCATTTCTTCCAGCATTAGGTGCATAGAAATCTACTGTTCCAGAACCATTGGTTACTGGATAATTGTGATACTGATCCATCCAGTTGGTATTATCTAGATCAGCCATAACCAGCATGGTAGGTGGAGAATCATACATACCCACTAATTCTTCCATTCCGAAAGGTTCTTTATATCCAGATAAAGCTATGTCATCATTGCTATCTAAATTAGACAAAGAAAAATCATCCCACTTTTCTTGAACCCTATTGTACTGACTTACTCTAAACATCATTGAATACAAGGCGAATTCATTATCTTCTAATCCGGGTAACTCTACAGTAGGAGGGCTTCCACCTGGAGATAGATTAGCATTTAGTTTCCCTCCTGCAGCAGTGGTGCTTCCTGTACTCTGAGAGCTACTGCCGCCGCCACTAGGGCTTCCACCTGATTCTCCTCCTAAAACATTAGCTTGATTGGTCGCAGCAGTGCCTGTAGTTGATCCACCACTCGATTGTTCTTCATTGGTAATATTTACAAGTTCCAGTCGATAAGCTTTTCCTTTAAGTACGGACGGTGGAAGGGTAAAATTAATCCGATTGGCTGCTTCATCATAACTCATACTGATGTACGATGTGATTTCTGGATAGGTAGATGTAATTTTAATTTTTTGGGTTACAGAATCTGGTGTATCGAACAATTCATCCTGACCTCGTTCTAGCTGGATATAATTTCCTCCGACATGTTCAAGGCGGTAATAGTTGAATTGTCCATTGCCCGGATAGGCAGCTGCTACATTCGCTTCAGGAATTACATCAAGGGATCCACCTGTGACAAAAGTATGCACCCGCTCTTCTTCTTCCATAATCTGACCGTTACTTAAGTTCTTAAATCGAACCTTCGCTTCTACGGTATATTCTGTTTCTGGCTCTAGAAAATCATCCGGAATCCGTTCTATATAATACTCACTTAAGTAGTCTATCGAAGAAGGAACCTCTACCCCATTTTTCTTTATTCTAAAATATACCATCTCTAGTCGATGTGGTATGGTCACCTCCGGATCATTTAAGTCAGCTACTTGATATGTCTGGTTCAATGGATAATAGAATCCGAGGCCTGGCTTCGTTTCTATATTCATGCTCTGAGCTTCATCGAATGGGGACATATCTGCGATTAGATTCAGTTCCACTGAGGGTCCATCTCCATCAGATGATTCACACTCTTTGCCGAATTCAAACTTAAAATTGACTGTTCCTTTGATGATTCCGAAAGGTCCTACCTGATACCTTCCTCCTACAGCCCCACGTCCGTATGTAGGGTTAGGGCCCTTTATCTGGATAGCTGCAGCTAAACTAAGTTCTAATAATTTAAAGCCAAAACCTCTTACCTCTCCCGTTATATATGCCCATGCTTGACCATACGCATACCAATTGTTAATTCCTATAGGCTTATTATCATTATTGGCACAGATGTAATCATTAAAGCGGAGTATCATAATATCGAATCCTGCACCGAGATACAACTTAGCTGTAAAGACAACCCAGTTGATATCAATCAACCTGAGATCGAATGCTGCTCCAAAGGCAAATCCTGCTCCTGAAGTTCTGACATTTTCAGATATATTACCCAGTTGGGTCAGCGACGCAACATTAGCTGGGAGTCCAGGGAACGGTGGTATATTCTGACCGATATCCATATAGGCTCCTGCAGTAACACTTGCTATCCCTAGATCTAAGCCTAGGGCAATTCTAGCCGATGGCGTTCCGACATTGACGAACCATCGATCTGTGGAAAACTCCATTTCTATGCCTCCAGCATAATGGTTGAATCCTGCTCCACATTTTTCTGTGAGCTGGGCCACATACTGGGCTGGAGGAGATCCTTCAGACTTACCTCTCAGAGGGCCTAGCTTTATAAAGACATGTGCAGAAGCGTAAAATCCTGGAGCTTTTCCTGTATTCTGTTCTGAAAAAACGAACTCTAGAAACACAGCAGCAGACACACCATTACAAGATGGACCACTCCATGATATACCTGCCATTACATTGGCTACACCCTGGAGTCGTATAAAATCTATTCCTGCATTAGAATTAAATTGTATGCTGAAAGTGATATTGGCATTGAAGGCTTCTTCTTTTGGCATTGTTGCTATGACAATCGTGAAATTGACACCTATCGCAACATTTTTATTGGGCGTGTATTGAATTCCTGTTAAACTCTGTCCTAGATAACTTTCAATAAATGCAGTATAGGCAGATTCATTAGAAGCCTGTGGGCCCGTGCTAAAATCAGAACCTGCTCCGTCTGGTATATCTGTATTTAGTCCACCTTGATTCATATGATAGTAAATCCCTCCTCCTAGACCTCTACAGGAAAGAGCTGGGCCCATTACAATTCCTGGATTAGGGAACTTAACTAGAAAATCAACTAGGAAGTATCTATATTCTTCAGAGGCTCCTGAATCGGTCGAGCCAAATAAGGCCAACGCAGCAATGCCCATACCACCACTATCTCCACCATCTTTATTGACCCCTTTAATTTGAACATCTAGTTTTCCCTGAAACCCCGATCCGAAGGTGGGCGATATTTCTTCATCAAAAAAGATGATATAGCCTTCTATTCTAAATGCCTTGGTATCACATATGACCTCCAACATATCTATTTTTAACCGGTCATACTTCCAATTTTCATTTTCTTCTTCTTCTATCTTTCCTATTACTCTCAAGGCACCTGTAGCTGCTATGTACAAGCCATCTCCTGCGGCAAGACTGATGTCTACCACAAACGCAAAGTCTACTTCATCTGGTCTTGCCTCTGGTGATATCATAGCTATGCTATGAACCCTTAATCCGAAGCCCTTAAAAGAACATCCGATGGTATCCGGTAAGCCCCAGGTTCCAGCATTCTGTACATATTTTCTTCGTGACTGGAGCACAACGTTGTCAAAAGATACCTCAGGGATACTCATCTTATTCCCGCCCATATCTCCTTCTGCTATTCCAAACTGGCCATGCAAGGTAGCTGTAATGTAGACCCCTTCTCCTTCTTCAAATGTGAATTCCAGAGAAGAAGTATTTTCTATGGTGACTTGGGCCCGTGCCATCTTTACAGGAAACACTTTATCTTCTTCTAAGGAAACACCTATTGTATATATATCTTGTAAGAAATCAAAATCCCCTGTATAGATCAGTGTTTCTGTCTCAACCACACTTCCATCTTCTTGCCCATTCAACAATGGAATCTGGACCATCCCTTCGAATTCCAAGTAAGAAGGTGTATTCATTAATACTTGCACTCCTAGTTGATCTAT
>CAZFJO010000067.1:0-14724 GCA_964518915.1 uncultured Saprospiraceae bacterium | reverse complement strand
TCGACTGTATTAAGCTCATAAGGATACCGCAACTTATACATGACGATGATCTGCTCTCGTGCTTCCAGCACCACCACATCCTCTCGGTCTCTTAGGATGATTCTTCCCAGCCCGACCTTACCACTTTTCTTAAGGGCCTGCCGCAATAAGGCAAATGTACTCAAGGCAATATCGCCATTAGGTGCCAGGTAATATACGTGCTCATAACGGATCGGATCTATCTCCCCGATGTCAACGAAGGCATTGACATCAACAATCCGATTGCTTTCCAGACGGATGTTATCGAAATCCTTTTCCGTCATGACAACGTAGGTGTCCGGCTCGTATTCGTACCCCTTAACAATATCTCCGTGCTTTACCTCCTCTCCAGAAATCTTGCAGAATTTTTTATACTTGATCCTACCTCCCGTCTTCTTGTACAGTTGGTTGAATCTCAAGTTTCCTTTATTATCCACTCCATTATAGACCAGAACTGGAATGGTTACCAGCGAAAAACGGATGTGTCCTTTCCAGATGCTTCTCATAATTAATTATAGTATGGGGTGAATCCTTTTCTGACCTTCTTCAGCATCTTGATGAGTTTCTTACACTCCTTTTTCAATCGCTTAACTTCGATGGGGTCTATCAGTTCTGTAGACTCCAGCAATTTCAACCACCGTTGCGTCTCACGTGCATTGAGGTATGCTTTCTCCATGCCCTGCATCAGCATCATGCGAGATGTCTCGCGGATGGCCATGTCCGCATAAGAAGTTATCGACTTACTCGATTCGAGTAATTTCTGAGAGAGAAGATAGGATCTTTCTTTCTCCTCCATTCCGAGATACACCTTGATTAATTTCTGAGAAAAATCGAAAGCTCGGGCATTGATACTCGTTTCTGTCATGCTTGTCAGTTGTTGGTCTACTGCTCAGAGGCAAATATTGTTCCGAGTTGGAAAAGGGCGATTTGGAATTAGGAACTAGAAATTTGGAGGTGTCAAATTTTGATTATAAAAACAATTGTCTCTTTACACAGTTATATCTACATGTGGTTAATCCTTGCTTTATACATTTCTCTTAACTCCGATCCGATGATTCTAACGGATTTCAATAACGCATCTGAGCTTCAATCGTGGTACGTGGTCAACGATGGCGTAATGGGTGGTTTATCGAAAGGCTACCTCCGACATAATGACGCAGGATACGCCGTTTTTTCTGGTGATATCTCTCTCGATAACAATGGTGGGTTTTCATCCATCAGAAAAACATACAACAAGCAGGATATATCCGGTTATACATATGCTGTCCTTAAAGTCAGGGGCGATGGAAAAAAATACCAATTCAGAGTTAAATCTAGTAGCCGCGAATACCACTCTTACGTCTATGAATTCTCTACCCAAGAAGAATGGGAAGAAATCATTATTCCCCTAAAAGAGATGCGTCCCCAATTTCGAGGAAGAAAACTTAATATTCCAGACTACGATGCACAATCCTTGTCTGAAATTGCCCTACTCATCGGCAACAAGAAAGAAGAATCGTTCTCCTTAGAAATTGCAGCTATTTCACTCAGGTAATGCCCCTATCTAGGCGCGGCATAATAATCAATCATTGATCATTCTACCTTCCTGAAATCCCATTCTCTACATTTACCTGTATTTTATAATATACCGGTTTTCATAGAGGTTCCTGAAATAGGTGTCCGATATCTTTAATCATCGCAATAACACAACTTCAGATGATGAGAATACACGCCTTACCCAGAGTTACCCCTAAACCAGAACCCACTGAAAAAAAAGCATCGATTTCAGATCGATTGATCATCCATCTGAGGAACGAAATATGCCTTATCCCTTTTTCTGATATTGAGCATCTATCAGCGGATGGGAATTACACCCTTGTCTATCTTAAAACAGGCAAGAAAATCATGGCATCTAGGCATCTAGGTCACTTCGCTGAGAAGCTAGACCATCGATTCTTAAGGACACACAAGTCTCACATAGTAAATATAGAATCTATAAGAAGAATCTGTAAGCACCCTCGACCTACCATCGATCTTGAATTAACCAAGTGCATTCCCATCTCTAGAAGCCAGAAAAAAGTGGTATTCGATCTGGTAAAAGAATAATCTGCTTCTTTACTTATCGTTTTTATTACCCTACCGTACTCTTATCTGTCGATACACCGGCTCTCTCAGTGTGCCATTGCTAGACCAGGAAGCATACACCAGGTCGATTTCATATAACGGCTCCACCCAGTGTGTACGCCGTGGTTCTTCTATGGTTTCTTCGATCGGTTTCTCTATTTCCGACAGCGCTTTTAACTTCTGGTTTAAGTCTGCCAGTATAGCTGCATCGAACCCTGTTCCTACCTTACCTATGTAATTCCATTCTTCTCCATCTTTCTGAGCAACATGAAGGGCGCCTATGCTTCCCGCTCGATCCCCTTCTCCATCTGTATATCCGATTAGTGCAGCTGTAAGTTCGTTCCTAACTTTCAGCTTGAGCCAAGAAGGAGATCGCTTACCAGGTTCATAAGGTGCATCTTTCACCTTGCACATAATGCCTTCCATACCTATGCTTTTTACAGCTGCAAATAATTCTTTTCCATCTTCCATCGATTCTGATATCCGTATCGTTTCTCCTGTATCTAGCAAGGCAGACAAGAAAGCATGTCGGATATGCTGCGGAAGATGTGTTACGTCTATTCCAGCTACTTTCATTACGTCATAGATATAATAAACAGCCGATCGAGAGCGAGAAGCACTTTCAATTTTTACTGCCTGCTTTAAGTGCATCCTTCCTACTACTTCATGGAACAATGGCCTTCCTCTTTCATCTAGCACAACACACTCTCCATCATAGACACAATCTTCGAGGTTAGAAGCTTCTCCTAGCGCAGTTTCAATTTCTGGAAAAGCAGAGGTAATGTCTCTGCCACTCCTAGATATAAGCGTGACTTGTTCTTCTACCCTACCTTGCAATCGGATGCCGTCCCACTTTACCTCATAGGAATAATCTGATGTTTCTGGAAGCGTCTCCGTAGCAATCGCAAGCATCGGTTTTATAAATACAAGCGCTTCTTGTACTGGATCGTCGAGGCGTTCTACCAGCCACTGATCATCGCCAGTGTGGTACATACGATATTTTCCGCGCCATTTTCCGCTCAAGGCAAATGTGCATTTTCCTTCTTCCCAAGATTCTACTTCATAACTACCAGCATCGAAAACCCACATACTACCTGCGCCATACTGGCCTTTAGGAATGATACCCGCAAATGTCAAATAACTCAACGGATGGTCTTCCGTCTGGATGGCCAGTCGTTTCACTCCAAGTTTAGTGGGCAAGCCCTTAGGAATCGCCCAGCTCTTAAGTGTTCCTTCTTTTTCCAACCGAAGATCGAAATGCAACCTCCTAGCATCATGCATCTGGATAACATACCTATTGTGTCCGCCTGCTATGGTTATGGAAGATTGTGGTTCTGGAGACTTAGTGAAATCCCGTTTTGCGTAGTAGGATTCTAAGGCTGGTATTGCTTTTTTCTGATCGTGTAATTCGACAGCATGATTCCGAAAATTGCTCCAGATAGGGCCATATTCTTTTAAGTAGGCACCTGCATTTCTTATTGTGAAATCCTGAGAAGATGCTAAATCTGGGAGGTCGTCCCACCGCAAGGGCATAGATATCGGTGCACCTGGTTTTCCCCTTAAGGAGTAAGGAGCTACACAGGTCTGACTCTTGCGATTTCTAAAAATATCGATGAGAACTTTACTTTTTCTCCGCTCCTTAGAGATGTGTAGGGTGGTTCGACCAGGATTTAGTTTGACGAATCTTGTAAACAAGGTTTTTACAGAAGCAAAAAGTGTTTCTACATCGTAGGCTGGAAGGATAGGAACATAAAGGTGCAACCCTTTTCCGCCACTGGTTTTTAAAAACACAGCATACCCATGTTCTTCTAAAAAAGCTTTAATCTGCAGGGTGAGTGTTTTCAATCCTTCCCAACTTACTTCTTCTGAGGGATCTAAATCAACAATAAAGAAATCTGGATTTTCACCTTGTTGCAAGGCCAGTGATTGTGGATGTATTTCTAATGCAGAAAGGTTGCCCAGCCATACGAGGGTAGCTTTCTTATTACAGACTACATACCGGTTTCCGGAATCTGATTTTAATGTAATTCCATCTACCCACTCTGGCGTCCACTTAGGCATATTCTTGCTGTAGAAAGTTTCTTTATCTATTCCATCAGGATATCTGATCAGGGTAAGCGCCCTGTTCTTTAGAAACGGCAATAAATATTCAGAAACGTCTAAAAAGTACTGAATGATTTCAGCCTTGATTATGCCTTCCGCAGGATAGATGACTTTATCCAGATGGGTAAGCTTGACACGCTGCCCTTCTACTTCTGTATATACTTCTTTTTCCACCTATCGCTGATCGTAAGTAACAAGTGGAAGGTAGTTGTATTCTCAGAATTAAGTGGCATGATCCTGCAATAATCCCCTCGATTATGTGAATCCACAACGAATGTCTCCTTCCTTATTACACCATCAATACTTCAGGATCCCCTCCTTGTTCCATATGCCCCAGTGCGCCCCTACATCGCCTTCAGGACCGACTTTCCACGATTCATCGAATGAGGTAAAGTAAAACATATCTATCTCTGCCTGCTTGGTCCATTCTTGGAGTTGGATGAAATTCCTCAAGGCATTCACCCTAGACGGATAGGCATCATCTAAGCCGGTTCCTTGACTCGGCCATCCCGTTTCGGTTACAATTACTTTCTTCCCTTTTCCCGCTGCGAAGGCTTGGTAATACATCTGCTTAAAGTGTATCAATGAGTAATCTATGTGGCTTCCTTCCCAGTACGGATAACAGTTAGCAAGGATAACATCGCATACATCACTGATGGCTGGCCGGATGGTAAATTCGTAGTACGCATCTACATAGCCGACAGGAATATTCGTAATTTCAGCCTTGGCTCTTATGATGTAATCTATCAGCTCTTGCTCAGAAAGGTCTCCTCTGTACATTACTTCGTTGCCTACAGCAGCAATATCCACATAACCTTCTTCAGACAATCTGATTAACCCTTCAATCTCTTTTTCAATAAGCTCCTTGTCATCTCCGAGCCATGCACCGACCATGGTTTTCAACCCATACTCCTTAGCTACAACAGGGATCAATTCATTGCCTTCGATGCAAGAAAAGCTTCTCACCCACGATGTGTAAGGTGCAATGATTTCCATCCGTCTTCTGATCTGCTCTATGGTCAGAATATGGCCTGGTCTCTGCCCTTCTTCATAGGCACTGTAGCAGATTCCATGCATTCCTCCTGCTAGGACTTTTTTAAACAAGTCTTGAAGTTCTACTTCAGATTGCTTAGAATAATCCACACGCTGTAGCGTGGGATGGTTATAACTTCTTAATGACATAAACGCCTATTTTTATTAATACTTAAGTTCTTCATTCTTATTCCACAATCCCCATCTTGCTCCTACATCCCCTTCATGGTGCACTTTCCAGGATTCATCGAAAGATGAAAAGTAAACCACATCTATGTCCTCTGCTTCAGCCCATGCCTGTACTTTCGTAAAATATTGCATAGCATTTCTGTCAGAAGGTACAGCATCCTTATTGGCTTCTCCTTGGTTGGGCCATCCTGTTTCTGCGATTGCAATTTTTTTGCCTTGAGCAGCAGCCTGAGTTACGGCATACATCTGTCTCAACTTAAGCAAGGAATCATGGATATCATATCCTTCCCAGAATGGATAGCAATTGATTAACACGATATCGCATGCATCAATCAAGTTAGGTTTATCGAGGAATTGATAATAAGCATCTACATATCCGACGGGTACAGATCCTATTTCTTTTTTAACCCTTTCTATGTAGCCTATGATCTGTTGTTCGCTCAATTCATTTCTAAGCAGGACTTCGTTTCCTACCACAGCAATATCTACCAGCCCTTTCTGAGCAAGATCTATCAGGTTATTTATTTCGATTTCGTTCTGCTTCAGATCGCCACTTATCCAGGCACCGACCATGGTTTTCAGCCCTCTGTTCTTAGCGGATTGAGGGATGAGTTCGTTACCTGTTGTGACTGAAAAAGATCGGATATACTTCGTATAATCAGATACGATTGAAATTCTGCGATCGATCTGCTCTAGAGACAATTGATCTCCTATATTCTGATTTTCAACATAAGGGCTGAAGCATAAGCCATCCATTCCTCGTTGAATAGCTGCTTGAAATGCATCCTTGATTTCTTGACTGGATTGATTCCTTGTATCGACTTCTGTATATGGACCAATCGCCATCCCAGGAGTAAGTAAAGTATTTAATTTGTGGTGACCATATGCGGAAGATGAAACGACCTTGTTCTTGCGTGCATCTAATTGTGCTCTGATTTCTCCAGCTTTCTCTTCTGATATAGAATAATTCCTCATTACATAAATGGCGAAGAGCGTACCTACTATCGGCAACCCTGAGAAAAACACCCTCAATCCAGTGATTGCCTCCGCTGTCTGCTGCTCAGCTCCAGACTCGAAACCAATTACAGAAAAAATCACACCTGTTAACCCTCCTGCGATGGCAAAACCCACTTTTACCATCCACCAGTAAATGGCTCCGAATACACCTTCTCTTCTCTTTCCTGTATTCAGTTCATCAAGATCAATTACATCTGCAGTCATAGACATCATCAGTGTAAAAAGACTCCCAATTCCAAATGAAAAGAACGGCAACGCAATGAAAAACATGGCAGGCTTCCCTGGTATAAATAAGAACCAAAATAAAATATACCCAAAGATGGAAATTGCCTGACTCGCTAAAAAGGCGCGCTTTTTACCCATAACATGAGACATCTTAGCTACTATAGGAATAACTAAAAATGTCGTTACCAGTGCTCCTACACAACCGAATAAAGTAGGCCAAAAACCTGCATTGGCAGCCTCCGTATCTCCATCAAACAGATAATAAATTATAATGAAAAATGAGAATTGGGCCACTGTCATAAATGCGTTATACACCAAGAATGTAGCTATGCATAATTTTCTAAAGGAAGGAATCCTAAAAGCCTCACTGAAGTTACCGAAAATCTCTCTTAAACTACCTCCGATATTGTCAAAGGTCAATGGTGCGTAGTCATCCCTGTCCACGGTAGATTCACTTTTAATAAATATTGCCGGTACCATAGCCATAAGTGTACAGACTATACCTACCCATATAGCGAGATCTCTTACTGCAGCATCTCCACTGGCAAACCAAGACTGATCATACATAATAACCCAGAACCATGGAGCAATTACCCAAGCCCACTGCCCGATCCACTGAGCAATAGCCATAATGCTGGTACGCTCATGAAAGTCATCGCTCATCTCATAACCCATGGCTACGTAAGGAACACTAAATATGGTAATCCCTATATAGAATACAAGTGACCACAATAGAAAGTAGGTGAAATTGTAATTGACTGAGGCTTCTTTATTTATCTGCCACATAATGATGAACCCTAGTCCCATCATGATAGCCCCGATAAATACATATTGTCTTCTTCTTCCCCACTTAGATCTGGTATTATCAGAAATAAAACCCATCAATGGATCTGTAACCGCATCTAAGATTCTCGGACCGAATTGCAGTATTCCGAACATCCATCCTGGGAAGCCAAGGTCCTCAATAATAACGACCATGAATATTCCCAGAACGGCAGGAAACATCTGATTAGCGAGCATACCTACTCCAAAGGCAATTTTCTGTCCCATGGGTACTTTCTGAGTTGTTGAATTCATGGTTCGTTGTTTTTTATTAAACCTTATAGGCTTATTGTTTCGGAATTATTATAGTCTGTATAGCTTGAGCATCAATACTCACTGAGGCAGTCTGCTCACCTAAACCAAGAGAAAATGCAACCCTATCTGTAGAAGGATTAAATACAACAATGGCTATGCTACCGTCAAGATTTTCAACAGCTGTAATCTGCAATCTATCATCGTCGTGGCTCAATCCGATCCTTGTTGCACCTGGCCGGATATACCTACTGAAATGTGACATCGTATAGTATAAGGGTGTCAAGTAAACTTCATCGTTTTCTGGGTCTACAAGAACAGGAGCCACACACCAGTTCTTAAACCAATTAGGTCCTCCATTTTTATCCAGCACCATATTCCAGTCCACCCATCCATCTACCCAGTTATTGAGACATCCTATTATATCCCTTGCATATCTATGGACAGGAACGTACTTAGGGTGATACTTTTTATCTTCTTCTGGTGCCCAATCCCATCCCCAGTCAGTGGCTTCCTTAGACCAGTACCACTTGTCATCTTTCCACTTAGGCACCTCGGAATCCACACATGCTTCTGATTGTATCAAGTGCTTGTCAGGTGCTTTATTATGCGCATACTGTAAGGCATCTGGAAAGACTTCATAGGTGCTAGCGTACCAGTGGATGGCTGTGCCTGCGAAGTACTTAGCAGCCTCGTCATCAGAATACATGGCATCTACCCACTCATCTAGGTGTTCTCTGTTCTGATCATATCCCAGAACCTTGATATGCCCTTTGTTGTTGCTTGCAAGAGATGGACCTAAATGATTCTGTACGAAATCAGTCATCTCTGCAGCAGAGTAATGCATACTCTCCCAATTGTTTCCATTGCCTAATGGCTCATTCTCTACCGTAATTCCCCATATATCTATTCCCTCCTCTGCATAGGCATCTATGTATTTAGAAAAAAACAGCGCCCAAGATTCATAATATTCTGGCAGCAACTTTCCTCCTACATAATTATTATTGTCTTTCATCCATGGAGGGGCGGTCCACGGAGAAGAAATTATTTTAAATCCATCTGTGGAGGCTTGCATGGCGTCTTTTATCATAGGTATAAGATCATCCATGTCTTCGTCCACACTGAAATCTTTCAATGTCTTATCTCCAGGAGTCGGTGTATAAGAATAATTGCTCAATGAAAAATCACAAGAATTTATATGGGTACGGGTCAGAGAGTACTTCGCTCCCGTATCCCCGAAATAAGCTTCAATAATCTTCTTGCGGTTTTCTGTACTCACTTGATTAAGAAGGTAGGCAGATGATTCTGTAAAAGAACCTCCGATTCCTGTAATTACTTGATATCTTTCATCTGGAATGATCTTTATCTCTATAGGATTCGTTAGGTCTTTAAAATCACCAACTTCTGTAAGTTGATTCCCTGAGGCGGACGTTTCATATACCTTGATATTCATAGGTTCCACTTGTGTACAAGAAAGGAAGGATAGTATCCATAATATGGAAGAAAGGAAAAAAGCTTTCTGGCAATAAAGGGTATTCATGAATTACTTTTTATTGGGTTAGTGCTTTTGTTTCTGGCATCATCACTTCCTGCATCAATTTACTTTTATCTCCATCATACGTCTTTTTAATAGGGTTGCCTCCTCTAGAGAGTCCATTAAATATTCCTGCATCTACTTCATCCCATAGGGCATATTTGGCTTGACCATGGATATCTATCAAGCCGAAGTAATTTTCTGACCCTCCTGGATTTCCGGCGTCCTTCCACGACTCATCGAAGGCCTCGAAATAAAAGCAACTGATGTTCTCTGAATCTGTCCACTTTCTCATCAATTCGTAGTAGCGTGCTTCTTTAAATTCATCTGTAGCACGAGATCCTTCTGGCCCATAAAAACCATTGCTAGAAGTGGCCCATCCTGTCTCACCGATGTGAACCGGTTTCTCTACGCCTAGTGCCTTCATATATGTCACTACACTTTTATACTGTGACTGAGCATAAGCAAGAGATCGTTCCATAGCAGCTTCTATCGACTCTTCTTTTTCTTGCTTAGTTTCTTCCTCGGTTAGTCCCCAGAAAGCAGGGTTGTAATGTGTATCGTGCATGGGATACGTGTGCACAGAAATGAAGTCTACAGCCTCGTACAACTTGGTTAAATCTTCAACATGGTATTCCGTATCTCCTCCACCCCATGATGCAAAATTGTCAGAACTTGTAATCCACAGATCAGCAGGCAAGGATTCATCTTTCTTTAAACCTTGTAGATGGTTAACCCACTTCAGAATAACCCATGGCTGTACATAATAACTTGCTGCCCACTTAACCATCGCTTCATTACCTACTGCTATAATTTTCACGATATCTGGGTACTGATTGGT
This sequence comes from uncultured Saprospiraceae bacterium, assembly GCA_964518915.1. GTDB lineage: Bacteria > Bacteroidota > Bacteroidia > Chitinophagales > Saprospiraceae > JABDLO01. Next base: position 4,588 of record CAZFJO010000067.1, on the reverse strand, counting down.
CAAGGCGACAGCTCTATTTATTTCTCTTGAATTGGTCTCTTCATTTTCTCCATCATGGTCAGGAGCATCCGTCCAGGCACCCTTGCAATCCATCCATGCACCTAGCATAACATACATCTCGAAATCAGGATCTTCTTTTTTCAACTGATCTATCGCTTCCAATACTGTCGTAGCATGCTTGAGGTGAACATTATACGTCCTGAGCAATCGAATTCCCATTGCGTATAGGATTTTCATATCTTCTTTTACTTCATCTACAGTCGGTTGTATATCTCTAGAATTCTTCCGATATCCTCCATATGAAATAGCTGGATACTTCTTATTCCCTAAAATCTCTTTAGCTGTCACTTCTATACCTTTAGTTTCTTTAGATTCATTAATTGTTGTGCCTTCCTCTCTACATGAAAACATACAAAGAAATACAAGCAGTAAGATCAATATATAAAATGGGGTTTTCATGATAGGTATATTTTAATAGGTTATCCAGATATAAGTTGATCCTCTGTTAAGTAAACCCGGATGGAATAAATTTTTCCAGATCGGGAGAATACATCCGAACTGAAATCTTGATTTAAAATCATTTCTTTCTGGGTATGTAGCAATTGATCGCGATCATAAAGTTCTATTTTATTCTCTGCGGCAAGGGTATAGATGATGGGTACCTGGCAATACGTAAAAACCAGAGAATTCGATGCTATTTCTAACACGGATTTTTCACCTCCTACAGAAACATATGAAAACGTCTTAGGCCGTTTTAAGAATTCTGACTTCATCAGAATGTAAGGTGAGAAACGCAAGCATCCTTGCTCTACCACTACACCTAGTTCTCCGAATCTACTTAAGATGTCTTCCTTCACTTGCCCTGTCATCCCTGGTTGTTGAGCTCCTTTTCCTCCAGGTGTATGGGAATATGGATCTGTAGGGAAAGCGCCATATACTTCTGGTTCTTTATGCGATCCGATTCCATCTAAAATGGTGTAGTAATGATCCGTAAGTGCTGTCATCACCGCGTCAGAAACACCCTTTATTTTCGCTTGCTCAATGCATTCTATAACTGCAAGTCTGAGTTTAGAAACCATATGCCAATAAATCGAACCCAGACCTTCATATCCATAGAAGGTTCCTGATCTCCCCGTAAATGCCTTATGGTTAAATACTTCTTCATACAACGACAAAACGGACTGCCTTTCCTTATCTATAAGAAGCTTCAAGTCTGAACTTGTATCTAAATTTTCCTGAACACCATTTAATCCTTTTTCTAGAAAATGGGCATTTCTAAAATCAGGGTTAAAGTGAATATTCCCATTGCTTGATTTCTGGACTATGGCTGTATTTCCTTCTGCTATCATCCTGCTCAAGAGTGGTGACGATTCGGCTTTACGAGTAGGAATTATATTTTTATCTAAGAAGCCTGGCAACTCCTTTGCTGGATAAAGCATATAGCTATTCTGATCTGAGCGATAAAGCGCACTGTCTCTCATACTATCTAGAATAGACACTGTTTCTTCTGCACTTATTACACCCGAACTAAGAACGGCCACTTGCCCTTCAAGCATTTCACTGAGGTAATCAATCTGGATTCCATCCTCTGAATAGGTCATCAGATTATACGCATGGTACAATTGATCTGAGCGCTGATTCTGTCTTATGGTTTCTTCTATGAATACGCTTACTTCATCCAGTAATCTAGATATAGCTTCATGGGACAAGGGATTTTTATTGCCGCTGAATCCTTCCTTATAAATACTCAACCTATACCCAGAAGCTGCACGACCTAACTGGTCTACCATCTCTTTCCGCATCTGGGGCAAAAAAGGAGAAGTCCTCTTATCTGAAAAATGGTGAAACACTTCTGCAACCTGCTTAAAATAGTCAATGATTTCAATTGAAAAAACAGATTCGGAAGTTGATGCCACCTTCAATATCTTCTTTAAAAAACCTAAATATCTGCGGATATAATATAGCGTAACCATGGAGACTCCATTGCCTACAAGCGCATTGTTAGCATCGTTCCATTCAGGTCGCTGAGTATTCATCCAGATACCTCCGTCGGGAATAAAATTGGTTAGTTTGGCAAGTAGGGATGCCATTATTTTTTCTAAGAACCCTACCTGATGAATGGCTCCATTACTGTTTCTAAGTAAAGCTCCATCTGCTCCTAATCTTTCCATTCTATTCCTTACTGCCTCGTCTTGATGGGCATCGAAATCTATGGTATCCTTAGCGTTCTTCGTTATGTCTTCATAGCCCTTAATCTTATAAGGAACTTCAGTGTATGTAAATCCATACTGACCCAGGTAATTATCCCATATCTTGTCTTCATACCTATCTGCTACTTCTAGCAACTTAAGGAGATAGATTATCTGGTGGTCACCCCAGTAACCGATGTAAGACCATGGATCATCTGGTTCTATAGATTCCCAATCTACTCCTTTCTTGTAGATCCTGTATGGATTATATCCATCGAAGGTAGAGGCATTAAGAAACTTGTGAATCATACCATGGATAAAGTATGGGTACGATATTACCAGTGCTTCCCAGTTCTGAAATATATCTCTCCAGTTTCCTTCGTAATCTAGGATCTTAGAACCGTCTACTTCGCTTCTGGTGTTGATAGAAAATTTATTCCACGGTCTACTAGGGTCTCCATGTCTCCTACTGAATTTTAAAGGAAGGTATTCTGTGCATAATCTGTGTAGGTTGAGATCCATTTCAGCACCTATGTTATCCATAAGCCGGAAAAGAGAAAAAGTTTCTGGATAAGATGATAGCTTACTCTTCCATTGATTGAATACCTCTAGGTTAGATTGTTTCAGGTAATTAAGAAAATCTTTCCTTTCTATCTCATAGTCTCTATCGATGACTCCGCCTCTCATGATGTTAAACATAACATTAGCATAATGTCGTGTATCCGTACGCATATCCTCTGTGAGCTGAAGCCCGTCAGCAGATGCGCAGAGTTGTATCAATTTTCGAGTCCCTTCTTCTACGTCATTTTTAACTACCGATTCATGGTCTTCCGTTTTCTTGATGAATGACAATAAATCTGCAATATGAGATTGGCTTTTGTTGACATCAGCCAGAATCATCCACTCTGACTTCTTATTCCCGTCTAGTTCTATTTCTTGCACGGTTAAGTAGGCTCCTCTCGCACCTTTTACATCGGATTCCGAAGTTACCACTCCTGTATCTCTGAAAGCATCCACCTGCTTAGAAGAAAGTAGATAAGTAGGGTTTTTCATTCCTATGGACCAAGCCACATTTGCCTTTAAGGCTTCACTGGGTTCTGCTCTATCGACGATAACAGCACTCAAGGCATATATAGCCATCGATGAATCAGCTACTTTCTCTGTGTGCTTATACGCATTGACCAGATTACTTGTTCCATTCTGGAGGTCACTCGGCACACTACTGGGCATCACATTCTGGATACCATCAAGAATTTTTAGTGCTATTTTCTCAGAACGATTATTCTGGAGTTGAGACATCCTTACGAAACCATACTGATCACTGAAACTCCATTCATAAATGAAGGTAAGATGCAAGTCGTGGTTGATTTCCTCATACCTGATTTTGTTACCGTATATGCTTTTGTATAAGTGTCGAGAACAGTTAAAAACACCTTGATTTCTCATAGAGAACGGTTCCCAAGAATGCGAGACATCACTTACTTTTATGATGGTTTTAGAACCGGTATGATCGATGCTATCTTCTATCTTGTCATCCGTCGCATATGGGAACAATGCGTACTCTGCATTCTTTCTACCGGCAGTAATTCCTCCATTACTTGAAATAAATAACCAGTGATTAGAGTCACTCATGATACTCATGAAAAAAGGGTCCATCTTATTGACACTTTCTATCTTCATGTATTCAGTACCATCAATCCTTACATTACCTAAAGTAACTTGCTTCATAATCCTTCTCCTTCTGTTGTTGTTATTCGTTGGTTTTTATAATCTATGATCGACAAGGAAGCATTAAGCCATGCTTCCTTATCGATCACACTTTCGATAAAAAAAATTAATTTCTAAACCTAAGTCGTCTACTTATTTCTTAAAGTAGATGTTGTCCAGCCAGATATTAGACGGCGTGACTCCTGCTTGTCCATCGAATTTCATCTGGAATATATCTGTCAGTGTCATCCCTCCTTCTGTGAAAAAGGACAATGGAATATCGTAACTGTTCCACGATCCCGCCGTTATCGGTGTCATGTCGAACAGCCGCTCCCCTGTCGTCTGACTGATGGGCGTAACCAACATTACGGTTGCATCAGCCGTCCACATATCGATGTGCAGAAATTGCATCTCACTTAAGTCAACAGACTCCATGAGTTGTGTTCCTTGATAATTCAGGTTACCATACTTCATGGTATTGTTCCCAGCAATTTCTTCAAAGGTAACTTGCGTACTCTGTCCCCAGTCAGGATTGAAATCAGTACCCATCACGTCATCGAACGCGTCACTAAAGACAGAAATTACATCAGCAGGATCATCAGTTGGACTCGGTGCAGCTTCGGTCGGCATGTCTCCGCCACCATTGTTTCCTCCACTTCCGTAAAAGTAGATGTTATCCAGCCAGATATTGG
>CAZFJO010000066.1:12794-14728 GCA_964518915.1 uncultured Saprospiraceae bacterium | reverse complement strand
ATACACAAGTGTGCGATTTATTTTAATAAACTGTTAATTAATGGAAAATACTTACCTACAAAGCTTGATTGTAAAATAAAAGGTTCATATGTTTGTGTCAGCAAAATAAAATACTGTAATACAACAGAAAATTGCACTGATAACAAATTAAATTTTAAACAGAATTAAATTTTGTGAATTATGAAACCTACTACTATAATATCCGGTATGATCAGAAATAGCAGACCTATTTCTTATAATATAGATAGAAAGAATTGCATCAGAGAGAAAAGTGAGCAACTAGTAACAAGAAAAAGATGGAATCCACGTCCGGCTAGAATGAAGTCGGCTAGAGGGATTTCTTTCAACAAGCACGAAGCGAGAGTTTCTATGCTTATACAATTGTTGCCTGTAGCCTTACTTGCTGCATTCTTAATATCAAAAATTGTCTTTTAATCCATCTACGATGGAAAACACTTTAACCACCAATTCATCATCTAGTAGATAATGAGGTTTAAGTAATATAGTTTAAGTTAACAATTGAACAGAGCCGCTTCTTTTTAGAAGCGGCTTTTTTATTTTTAATCTAGCGCATATTCTCTATGCCTTCCATGCCATTTTACGCTATGGTATAATATACTTAACTTGTAGTTGAAACACATATTTAGTATGGAAAGTTATGCTCAAGTATTACAGTATGCCATTCCTTTTTTTATGGTCCTTATAGGCATAGAATGGATGATAGGAATGAGCAGAGGCATCGCGACGAATCGATCATTCGATACCATATCTTCCTTGAGTAGCGGAATGACAAATACCATTAAAGAAGTATTAGGCTTAACCATAATAATTGTGAGTTATGGGTGGATGGTAGATCACTTTAGTTTCTTTTCTATAGAAGCAAGTTGGCTTTTATATGTATTGACATTCATAGGTTTAGATTTCGCAGGATACTGGAGTCATAGATTCAATCATACAATTAACCTATTCTGGAACCGACACATCATCCACCATTCTAGTGAAGAGTTTAATCTTGCATGTGCCTTAAGGCAGAGTATTTCTGAGTTTTTCAGTATCTACTTTTTTCTATTGGTTCCCCTTGCGGCATTAGGAATTCCACAAGAAGTTATAGCTGTTGTAGCACCGCTTCATTTATTCGCTCAGTTCTGGTATCATACTCGACTCATTGATAAAATGGGATTTCTGGAGCACATCATCGTTACACCTTCTCATCACCGAGTCCATCATGCCATCAACAAGATCTACATAGATAAGAATTATAGTCAGATTTTTATTGTGTGGGATAAGTGGTTCGGAACCTTCCAGCAAGAATTGACTGAAGAAATCCCAGTATATGGCGTTAAGAAACCAGTCCAGACATGGAATCCCATCTTGATTAATTTTCAGCATGTTGCGCTTCTATTTATGGATGCCTGGCGTGCACAGAAATGGAGTGATAAATTTAAAATCTGGTTTATGCCTACTGGCTGGAGGCCTGAGGACGTAAAGAAAAATTACCCCATACAAGTTGATGAAGCACATACACAAGTTAAGTATGCAGTTCCTGCACCCCTAAGTATGAAAATCTGGTCGTGGATACAATTGTTTTTCACACTCGCAATGATGATCTATATGCTTAGGTACATCGACCAGTTTTCATTTCTTGAACTACTGGTCTATGGGTTCTTCCTTATGGCATCAATATATTCTTATACGAGCCTGATGGATGGATATCGGTATGCTGTGCACATTTCTGTTTTTATTTTAGGGATGACCGGACTGATATATTATTGGCAGAGTGGTTGGTTTCAGCTTTCGCTCAAATGGCCCACTGGAAATTATATCATCATGTTTTATACCTGCTTGGTTGTAGCCATGACCATCTATTTTCAGAAGTACACAAGGACCTGGACTCAGGCAAAATCCCCTGCTTAATTTACAAGAAGAATTAACGT
>CAZFJO010000066.1:3677-12694 GCA_964518915.1 uncultured Saprospiraceae bacterium | reverse complement strand
CGATTGATAATTAGGGTTAAGGAGATTCTGTAATTACATTTACTTCATGCATGTTAGATGGATGGTTGTATTAATGGTTTTACTATGGGGATGTTCTTCTGAATCCAGTTCTATCCTAGAATCTTCCTATGATACTTACTTGCCTTCATCGGTGTATTTTAAAGACGGTTTCGTTTCTAAGTATTATGTCCACTCTAGACCGAAGAGCAATCAATCACCTAAAACGAATATCCTTTATCGCAAGACTCGGATTCTAGGGGACACCATGATCATGGAGGATTTTAACGCTGGATATCAGAAAATTTTTCATAGAAAACTCACACTCTTAGGTTCAGAATGGAAGAGTATGAAAGAGTACTCCATTTTTCAAGATGAATATTTTTCGCGGAGAGGAGAGCAAGTTGATTTCCGGATAGAATCACCCACCATGATTAAGTGGGATAACGTCGAATCAGAATATCACCGCGTACGACTGCTCGATGGCAATGAACTAAATATAGTTGAAGTTCAGAAAAACATGGAAGAAAGTTCTTATGAAGAAAAGAAGGCCATTACTTTCAGTGGAGAGAGAGTGGTAACAAGTACCTACCAAGGAGAAGAGAATCGATATGTCTCAACCTGGGAAAGGACATTTGCCGAAAGGCTAGGCATGGTACACTTTATCTCAGATTCAGAAGATGTTGTATATGAGTGGGAACTGGTCGAGCAGATGAGTGCGACAGAATTTCATAAAAGACAAAGTCACGGTACACATAGAGTAGCCTATATAGATACGACTCAGGTTATGATCGCTAAAGATCCATTTAAGCCTTGTTCTTCTATAGGCCGAATTGCCGATTACTATAATGATGATCGTTCCGGAATTAAAGGAGGTAAAGGACGACTAAGATATATACTTCGTAACCACTTGGATTCAGATAAGTTAAACGACGAATCTGGATACTTAACCTTCCGCTTCGTTATCAATTGTGCTGGCGAAGCGGGATGGTTCACCACCGAAGAAGCCGATTTAGATTTCAATAAAAAATCTTTTTCGGAGGAATCTAAACTTGCCCTGTCTGAAGTGTTGATGAATCACACAGATTGGAAACCACTTCGAATCAGAGGTGAAGAAAAAGATTCTTATGCTTACACTACATTTAAATTAAAAGATGGAGAGATCATTGAAATACTTCCTTAGAGGTTTCATCTGTCTATGGTGCGGGATAACCCTTTCTTGTAACCAAGCAGAATCAATCCTATATCAGAAAGTTATTTCTGGTCAGGATAGTTTATTGCTTTCTGAATCACTACTCAATGGTGCAGGTACGGATTTCTATTATCAAGGAACGGTTTCAGAACGCATGGTTATACATGAAGGAAATAAATTTAACGAAGGCAATGCATGGGGAGCAAGAGAACTAGGCGTTCCTTACTTAAAGCGTGGATTCGCTGCTGAGGCCCAAGCCCATTATGCAGATGCTATCCTTGCTGATCCGGAAGAATGGCTAGGGTATAAAGGCTATTGTTGGTTGTACTTCTATCGAGATTATGAGCGGGCACTAGAAGAACTCGAACGATTCGATGCATTTACTCCTGGGTTCGTGGATTACCCTCAAGCGACTTCCGTAGATTATATGAAAGGGATCTGTCACTTACAATTGGGCCAGAAGGAAAAGGCGATTCAATTGTTAGAAATAAACCTACAGAAAGAAAAAGAAGAGACGGGGGTAGAATATACAGAACTGATGAATTACCAGATGCTAGCCATCGCCTATCACCAGAATGGAGCCTGGGAAGCAGCGGATAAAGTATACAAGGAAGGCCTCAAGCATAATGACAATTCTGCCGATCTATGGTTTCACTATGCCGATAATTTATATGAAATGAAAAGGCTTGAAGAAGCTAGAAATGCATTGATACAATCACAGTCATGGTATAATAAAGGGTCTAGAAATTTCAGACCCTATGTAGAAGAATTTTATGCCATCTACCAGGAGGACATAGATGCATTGCATGGAAAATTGTACACGCGATAGTATCCTCACCTCTAATTAAAAATTAAATGTTATTCCTGTTTATCCTTCTCCTTCTTCATTGTTTATTATTCGGATTATTGCGTGGATACAAAGCTTCTAAAATCCTTCCATTTAATTCTAAAGGAATTCTGCTTAAGAATCATCAACTGCCAGTCGGCTCTTCTTATGGAGAAGCAATTAAAGATTATATGGAGGAGAATAAACGGTAAAGGGCCTCTCATAGAATCTTATATATTAGCTTTATTATTTCCATGATTAGTGTTATAGAACCATAAAGCGAATTTCCAACCTAGGGAATACCCTTAGTAATATGGTCCCATTTTTTGAAGAAGTTGATATTTATACAATCATTGCTCTCGCAAATCAATTCTTATAATCATATCTATACAGCGTACTTCAATTCTGCTGCACTGTAAGAATTACTCAACTTAAAACGAACACTATGAGAACCTTCATTTTCATATTCGCGAGTATATGTACAACTAGCCTCAGTTATGCACAAGAAGAAAACCCTATTGTTTCTGGTCATGAATTGTCACACAGGCTGATCTATCTTTCTGGTAATATGTTATTGGAATCAGATCGAGATCTCGCTCTTGATGTCATTACCAGAGCTGCTAACAGTTGCTACACTGGCGTAATATTTTCTGACGTTAAGTTGAACGCGCTTGACTCGTGGCTAGATAATGAAAGGTACATGGGGAATTTTCAGACCTTCATGGATTCTGCATCTCAGCTGGGGTTGCAGGTTTTTCCCATGACTGCTAATTTTGGCTATTCTTCTCCCATCTTATCCCATGACCCTAATCTTGCAGAAGGGCTTCCAGTTGTCGATGCAAGATTTGAAGTAGTAGAAGTTGATGGTGAGTTGGTTTTGTTGCCAGATGAATCTTTATCCTTCCCTCTATTGAATCTTAATTTTGAAGAAATTCCAGAAGAAGAAAATGATATTCCCGGGTGGTCTTTTCAGGATGATCCGGGCGTAGTAACTTTCTGGGATAGTAATGAAAGTTATAGCGGGAACCATAGCCTGAGAATAGAAGATCCTATCAATGATGATAACAACTTAGGAAGAATAATTCAACAGGTAACCCTTGAGCCATACAAAGAATACCACCTTAATTTCTGGGTGAAGTCAGAGAATATGAGCAGTGGAAGATTCAGTGTTTTCATTATCAATAAAGACAACGATCGACAATTACAGCATGATCCAGTTGCGGTTGCTTCTACGCAAGAGTGGACATCGTATGATTTAACTTTTAATAGTCTTGAAGGGGGAGATATAAATTTTGTTTTTGGAATATATAATGGATCAACCGGAAAGGTATGGTTAGATAATATTTCTGTGGAACCCACAACATTCAACAATATAATAAGAAGGTCTTCTACGCCTGTAGTTATTAAAACGCTAGACGGACAGGTGCTATCAGAAAGTATAGATGTTAATAGTATTGTAGATCCGCTGAGTGGAAATGATCCTTACCCTGGAAGATTTTCTATCTGGCACGAGCAGCCGTCTATAGGAATACCTGCAGGAAGCAGTCTCACAATGGGAGACATTGTAACGGTAAGTTATTACCATACCGCAACCATAGGAGGAAGTCAGGTCTGTGCTTCTCTGACAGAGCCTGGTGTTTTAGATATTGTAGAGATGCAGATGGGTCAGATTAAAGATTTGTTTCAGAGTAGATCAGCATTTTCTGGATGGATGCTAGGGCATGATGAAATCAGAATTCATAATTGGGATGAAAGTCCAGCATTTGGGTCACCAGGAGAAAATCTGGCATATAATATTGAGCAAGTATATAATATAGCTCAAGAGATCGATGGTGAAGCAGAAGTTTTTACCTGGAACGACATGTTCGATAGATACCACAATGCAGACCCAGATAAAGATCCATATTATTTAGTTAATGATTCCTGGGAAGGAAGCTGGGAAGGACTAGACCCTCAAGTTAATATCCTCAATTGGCGATACGGTGATAGAGTGAATTCAGTTAACTTTTTCTCAGACTTAGGCAACAAGCAAGTGCTGGCTGGATACTATGATCAAGGAAGTTATTATACGTCGGATTGGTTGCAAGATGTAGAAGGCGTCGAAGGTATAATAGGAGCTATGTATACGACATGGGTCAGAGATTATTCCAACATTGAAGACTGGGCTGAAGCAACTTGGGGAGGATGTTCGTTTACAACGGCATTGCCTATTGAATTGGGTTATTTTGAGACAGTGTTAGTGGGTAGAGATGTTGTGCTTAACTGGAGTACATTGCAAGAACGCAATAATGATGGTTTCTATATAGAAAGGAAGATCAACAATGGAGAATGGTCTGATATTGATTACATAAACGGAGCAGGGGAGAGCAGCGAAGAACTTATATATAGTTATGTAGATACTGTTGTTCCGACAGGAATAATTTCTTACCGGTTGCGACAAGTAGACCTAGATGGATCCGAGAGCCATTCAGAGATCGAAGTAGTTAGTGTAGAAGATAATTTCTTATCTATTCCATCCATAATTGATTCTTCTATACCGATTAAATTCAATGGACCCTACCAGATAATAAATATAAGAGGTCAAGTCTTAGATCATGGAATTGTTACCGGCGACCAGATCCGAGTAGATAGCCTTCCATCTGGGCATTACATCATACAGGCTGGCAATCAGCATGCACGGTTCGTTAAGGTGAACTAGAACTAGGGGACGTCAGTGCCTCGATTCACCTTGTGTATTTCGACAATGGGGGTTTTTGGCTTCAATGTATTCGTATTGATAGAATAAGGTATATGACTGCAGAGAGACTCGGTCTATAGATTCTGGTAAGTTCAGATATCTTTTTAATTCATTTGCCTAGAGCGTCATTCTAGCCTATCGCAGAAATAGCATTATATGGAATTCTCTTATTCAGTAAGGTGTACATGATTCATGGTTGGGTTTCTTTTCTAAAAATAGATATTCATGTAGTCGCCTACCTATTGCCTGCTTGTTCTAGCCATGCTCTCAAGAAAAATTTTCTTTATAAGATCGCAGTATTAGATTACCTCCGCGATGATGCCTTCGAGTAATTCATTTATACAATAGCTAGCTGTGTTAATTCTATTTTTTATAGACTGGCGCATCTAACATGTGTCGACGACTAGCTTGATTAGCATGCCTAATTTAATCGTAAGGAGGGCACCTAAATATTTTATCTACTAAAAAATTAGTAGAAATACTTGCGGCACTACTAAAAAATTAGTAGTATTGCATTATAAAGAAATTACACCATGAAAGAATTGACTAAAAGAGAGGAGCAGATTATGGATATCGTATGGAAGATGAAAGAAGCTTACATAAGAGAAATCGTAGCAGAATTTCCAGAGCCTCAACCACATTATAATACCATTGCAACTTTAGTAAAGATACTTGTAAAGAAAGGTTTTTTACAATCCGTAAAAATCGGGAATACACATCAGTATAGCCCTACGCAGAGTTTCGAAGAATATCGAAACGAACATCTGGGTGAAATAAAAGAAAAGTTTTTCGACAATTCGTTTCCTAAAATGATCGCCCATTTTGCCAAGAGCGAAAAACTGACGGAATCAGAAAAGAAAGAGTTGATTAAAATTATTAAAGGCCAAAATTCAAAGTCATGATTGCTTTTCTTTTTAAGTCCTCCATTGTACTTATAGCGCTCGTGGCATTTTATAAGCTATTCTTAGAGAGAGAAAGTTTTTATAAATTAAAAAGGATTTTTCTACTAGGATGCCTGGTTCTAAGCCTCTCTCTTCCATTTCTACAGCTGCCTTATATGATAAATTACCAAGGCATCGCCACTGCCTGGCTCGAAGACAATATAGAAGAAGTCAGTACTCCTGTTTCTGAAAATGCATCAACTTTTTCTAAGGGTAAATCAGAAGTAAATGACTTGCTACCGGAGTCTTCTACGACACCACTTCTGACAGAAGAAACGACATCCACTATAGATCAACCATCGCTATATCCTGAGCCTGAAAAACAGAAGGCCAGTAAGGATATAAAATTCTGGTTATTGTTCTTGTATTATTTCGGAGCAGGTCTTCTTTTACTGCATTTTATTTCTCAGTTGATAGGACTTGTGTTCAACCTGTTAAAGAACAATGACAGAATCACAGACGAAGGAGTGACCATCGTCAACCTATCTGAACATTCAGAACCTTGTTCTTTTTTCAACTACGTATTTATACATCCTCCATCTTATGATTTCGATACGTATGAGCAGATTCTTGAACATGAAAAATTACACGTAAGAAAAGGCCATAGTTGGGATCTTTTATTGTCGGAATTGATCGTTGCCGTATTCTGGTTTAATCCGATCGCTTGGATATTCAGAAGCGAAGTGGAGAAGAATATAGAATATGAAACCGATCAATCTCTGATCCTTGACCGAGATGACATTAAAGAGTCGTACCAGTTAAACCTTGTGAATATTGCATCGCAAGTTCAGCCACTTACCTTAACGACAAATTATAATCAATCGATGATTAAGCAGAGGATCTTACGGATGAATTCTAAAAAATCTAACGTACACAGCATGTGGAAATTTGGGTTTGCACTTCCTATAGTTTTAGTAGTTGCACTAGCCATTAATCAACCGCTTAGCCTTCATGCAGGAGAGATAATCGATCCAGTAGAAGAGCAGGAAACATTCAAGCAGACTTTACTTAACCAGGAAGAGGATTCTATCGTTGCGGATGAAGTTGTGGATAGTGGAACTTCAGATTATGTAGCCGATAAAATTGTTGACAATGGTAATGAAGACAGAGACCCTACGGATGCTAAGTCAGTTCCGATGGAAACGGACAAGGATTATTGTAATTCTCTTGTCGATGCTATCCTGTCTGAGGATGTAGATCTAGTACGAGAATTATTAAAGTCTAATAACACAGACTGTATAGTAAAAAATCCGAAATACACCACGCATGAATCCAACGGTATGACATGGCGACTTCAAGCGCCTACTACTCCTTTTTCTGCTGCCGCGAGAGTAGGTAATGTAGTCATCGGTAAGATGCTTTTAGACTTAGGGGCTGACTGGAAGAAAGATCACTCTAATGAAGGCAACGCCCTTATTGAAGCTGCTAGACATGGCCACTTAGAATTTGTAAAAATGGTACATCAACTAGGTGCAGATATTCATCAATCCTATCCTGATTATGGCAACGCCCTTATCGTTGCTGCAGGGTCTGGAAGTACGGATGTAGTAACCTATTTATTATCAGAAGGAGCTCAAGCCAATTTTAAAACATCCAATCAAGGAACGGCGCTTATTGCTGCTGTAAATGGTGGTCATACCCAGACAATTGAGACGTTGATTCAAGCTGGAGCTGACGTTAATCTACATACTTCTAATCAGGGAACACCGTTAATTGCTGCATGTAATTCTGGAAACCTGCAGACTGTAAAACGATTAATTTCCTTAGGTGCCGATGATAAATTCTTAGCGTCTAATCAAGGTTATCCACTCTTGGTTGCAGCGGGACATGGATATATGGATATAGTAAGTTACTTGATAGAAAGAGGGGAGGATGTTAATAGAATTTCTTCTAATCAAGGGACTCCATTGATTGTCGCTTCCGCAAATGGTGACCTGGATATGGTTAAGTTTTTAATCAAGAACGGAGCGGATGTAGATCTCCATACAGCTAACCATGGTTCAGCATTGAGTGCAGCAATAAGTAGTGGACATAGAGATGTTTCTGGATTTTTAACAACTCAAGTAGGAGAAATTGACGCTATGTCTTCAGGGCATGGAAGTGCCTTAATTGCCGCAGCAAGAAATGGCAATAATGACTTAATTAAAATGTTGCTTGATAAGGGCGCAGATGTCAATCAACAGAATGATGGCCAAGGTTCTGCATTGGTAGCGGCGGCTAGAAATGGATATGAAGAAACTGTTTTATTGTTGCTTTCAAGAGGCGCCAATATCAATGGCCAAACGGAAGGCAATGGTTCAGCTTTAAATGCCGCCGCCAGAAATGGAATGAATGGCATGGTTAGACTCTTGATTGATAAGGGCGCAGATGTCAATCAGCAGAGTGATGGTCAAGGATCCGCCTTGAACGCTGCAGCTAGAAACGGTTATTTATCTACTGTGAAGCTACTTCTCGAAAAGGGAGCAGATATCAATCTCTCTTCTCAAGGCCAAGGAACAGCCTTGTCGGCAGCTGCTGGCTCTGGATACGACGACATTGTAAATTATCTAATTTCCATGGGAGCAACCCATTAAATACCATAACCTATGCATGAAGCATAGGTCATGATCTCAGAATAAAATTTTAAAATTAAGTATGGTTTTTTACCGTTCCCACTGAATGGATGGGCGAAGCCATGCATAAAAATTCATTATGAAAAATTATAGCGATTTCAGTATTATTAGAATAACACCCATTCTTGTGTTTTCCCTATTGTTCTCGTCCTTATCGATCAGCCAGGGGATTGCGACTATCCCTAACTTGAGTGATCCCACTGAAATGGATAAACTATCTAGTAAGCTAGATGAAGCCATGACGGATGAATTGTTAAGCAATCACATACCAGGTGCTGCTCTGGTGGTTGTACAGAATGGTAAAACACTTTATAAGAAGGGGTATGGAATAGCAGATGTAAATAGAGGGAATAAAGTAGATCCTGATAAAACCATTTTTAGAATAGGCTCTATTTCGAAAGCACTCACCCTACTGACCTTAACTAAATTGATAGATCAAGGAAGGATCAGCATGGACGAAGATATATCTAAGTATGTAGAAGGAATCCAGAACCCTCAAGGATTTAGTACGCCCATTACAATGTACAATCTTCTTACACATACTACAGGATTAGATCAGATCGGAATAGGAAGACACATCCGAGAAAGTGAATTGGCACTTCAGGACAGAATCAATAAAAGATCCAAGCTTAGCGATTTTCTATCAGCCGGAAACTTAAGAAGGGTTTCTGAACCAGGCGCTTATTTTCGATACGATACTTATGGCTCTTCA
>CAZFJO010000066.1:0-3577 GCA_964518915.1 uncultured Saprospiraceae bacterium | reverse complement strand
AAGAAGGGTTTCTGAACCAGGCGCTTATTTTCGATACGATACTTATGGCTCTTCAGCTGCCGGTGCTGTCATCGAAAAAGTTACTGGAAAACACTACGGTGATGCAATGAAGGAAGTATTGTTTCGTCCATTAGGCATGATGGATTCATACGTAGGACCTAATCCAGAAGTTGCAGTCGACATGGCAGTAGGTCATGGATATATAAACGATGACTACGAAGTTATGCCTTACGAAGTCTATAATACATTACCCGCATCTTCTATCGATGCAACAGCTGCTGATATGGGGCGACTCCTCGAAGCACTTACAGGAAATGGATCTAATGAATCTGGAACATTGTTTTCATCAGGCATGCGAGAAAAGGTTATGAAAGGCCTCTTCAAACCTCATCCAGATATGGTAGGGATGTCTTATGGATTATTCGAATCTGATTACATCGGACGTCGGCCAGAAGCATACAAGTTAAAAACCATAGGGCATGGAGGAGATATGATGGGTTTTAAATCTCATATGGTAGTAATACCATCTATGGATATAGGTATTTATGTAGTAGCGAATCGCAATAGGGAATCTGGTGGAGGTAATGTAAATCTATGGCGTGTGATTATGGGTGCATTCATGGACTATCTAGAGCAAGAATATGAAAACCCAGTGTATGATATACCAGCTGATCCTCCTACCATGGATTTATCTAAATACGAGGGCAGCTATTATTACGGTGTCTATTGTCATTCTTGTACTCCGGAGGAGTATTCTTACGGAGGATGGCGGCCTCCATCACCTATTTCTGTTTCAGTTGAAGGAAGTAAATTGAAGATAGATGATCAATTAT
Organism: uncultured Saprospiraceae bacterium; assembly: GCA_964518915.1. Lineage (GTDB taxonomy): Bacteria > Bacteroidota > Bacteroidia > Chitinophagales > Saprospiraceae > JABDLO01. Next base: position 2,744 of record CAZFJO010000066.1, on the reverse strand, counting down.
ATATTCCGTATGATGAATCTATTTTCGTAAGATCGGATGGAGGAGAGCAGGTTTTTTTCGGTAAGGATAAGGATGGAAACATAACCCATTTCAATCGTACAGATGAAACAAGTAGTTTTGAAAAATCAGAACTCCCACAATCCTTAGGGATTGGTATAATGGAGCGCATAGAGAAAGAGGGAATAGATGAAGCCTTGCAATGGTTCCATGAAAATAAAAATGATTCTAGGTATAGGCTAGATCATCAAGACTTGGTTTATACCGCTTATAGGCTCTTTAATCAAGGGGCGTATCCAGAGGCACGGGCGGTATTCGAATTGGTACAACAACAATTTTCACATCTTGATGAAGCAGTAAATACAGGAGTGATAATAGACCTTACGGAATACCTAAGTGATCAGGAATTGTATGAGGAAGCACATGCATATGCGGATTTTTTGCTTAAGCATTATGAAAAACACGAACGCGCATGGAGATCTAAGGCACAGATATATCTCTTAGAGAAGGAATATGATCTAGCAGTGAAATATCATCACAAGGCAGCACAACTCAACCCGCAGACGAATTTATTTCAGATTGCCTTTACACCCGGAAAAGAATACAGCGCTACTTCTTTACCTCAAGACACTGCCTCGTTGTACGAGCGTGTAGGCGATGAAAAACTAGATACAGCATTCATCTATGTTCAAGGTGGTCCGATGCTTAATCTAGGAGCAGGAGTTTCAGACCCACTCAATCACTTACCCAATCAGAATAGATATATAAAAGTATATCCATACCAGACGCAGATGCTTCATCCGGAGCTTGCTGTAACAACGCCTTACATGAACCACGATCAGGCTATGCATGAGATGAAACAGAATAGCGAGATATTACACAGAACAATTCAATATTTTAAATCAAGAGGTAAAGCAGTTTATGTCATCGGACATAGTTTCGGTCTTAGTATTTCGATGGATTATCTGAGTAGATTTGGAAATGAAGCAGATCATGTTTTTATGATGGGCGGCCATTTTAATGCAGATCTGAAAAATTTCGATCGCAAGCCAGGCATGTTCGTCAGATGGAAGGATGGAGAAGAGCCTTACTTACGTAATTTTTACGGTGACATAGATGATCATTTTCCATTGAAAAAAGATTTAGATAACGTATTTGAGAACATAGATGCGCTGGTTCATTATCCTAGGTTAAGAAGATTTACAGAAGAACTAAAGGATACTGATTTAAGTATGGTAAGTTATATACATGCCAGATTCGAGGAAGCCAGTGGGAAGTCATCAGAAGAAGAATTGAGATTTGCCAGAGAGAAAGGCATTTCCGTTTTAGAATCTTTCGGAGATCATCACAGCATGTTGTCGCCGCGTTATGTGAGGTCAATATATAATCACGTATTGAGAGGTAAGAAAATCAAGAAATCCATTGCTTCACAACTTTTAAGAGACATTGTTTCATATGGTTGTAGTAAAGCGATGAAGCGATTGTCTTCTTATGAGCATACGCTAGATTATATGCCCATACATGAACAGGAAATTAACCTCCTAGGATATTATTTAATTTCTAAGGAAAGAATAGACGATGCCATACAAGTAATGGAATTGAATGTGCGCTCATTTCCACAATCATGGAATGTGTACGATAGTTTAGCGGAGGCTTATCTGATGAAAGAAAATAAAGACCTGGCCATTAAAAACTACAATAAATCTCTGGAAATAAATCCTGGAAACCAAAATGCCATAGATGCCTTGAAGAAGATAGAGTAAGGATGTATGTCACCTATCTTTAGATGATTGTAAGTTTGTTTTTTTAATAGTAGTGCCAGGATTTCCAACCACAACAGCATAGTCTTCAACATTTTTAATTACTACTGCTCCGGCTCCTATAATTGCGTGTTCTCCTATGCTGATTCCAGGCTTAATTACTGCACCAGTGCCTACTAAGGTTCCTTTTCCGATATGAATATTTCCACCAGTAATTACCCCTGGCCCGATAGATACATAATCAGATAAGGTAAGATCATGGCCTAGGCATGCCCCTCTATTTATTACAACATGGTTACCGATTACAGTGGATGCACCTATTACAACCCTCTTGTTTATAAAACATCCAACTCCGTGAGAAAAATCTAGAGAAAGGTGATTCTCTTGATGTGACAAAATAGTGTACGGTTTTAAGCCTAATTTTTCCGCTTCTTTTACTGCGATCATTCTGTTTTGGGGGGTAAAGAGGGGACAGACAAAAGGAACATCTATGAACTTACCAATATCAGAAATTTCACAAGCGAGGTCATCTCTTTTAGAATAGTCTGTTAGGTTCGGTCTATTGCGTACTATTCCTTTTATTTCAATTAGATTCCTTGCACACAATTCTATGTAATCAACAATGAGACCACTGCCACTTGCATATAATAAAATTCCATTATTAGCCATGGTGATCTTTACGTGTTGAATCAATTTTATTATAGAAACCTAAGGAGCCAAAAGTGCGAGGAGACAAAATCGACCTTTCATATATATTAGATAATTCATGTACCCGCTTTAGCAAGTCCATATTAGTAGCCAATTTTGTTTTTCTTTTATTATAATAGATGTTGTCCTCTATGCCGACGCGTACACCGCCACCTGCGATTACACCATAACCTATAGCGTCTAATTGTTGACTCCCTATCCCACCTAAAGCCCAGTAATTGTTTTCGGGAAGTTGATGGATGGCAGTAGCAATCTGATCCATCTGAGCTTGCATACCTG
>CAZFJO010000065.1:7607-14853 GCA_964518915.1 uncultured Saprospiraceae bacterium | reverse complement strand
TTATCTTTCATGATGCCGACACACATCTTTCCGTCTACCATATAGCATAGACCACCCATCATCTTCTTAGCTTCGTAGGTGACCTTCTTAGAGGTTAATACCTTATTGATCCTGTCTTCAAGAAAATTGTCGTATGCCATAATTTATGATTGACCTAGATATCGTTCTACGTTATGGTATATCCTATCTGGAACACCATTAAGGTTGTATTTCTGAAATTTTTCTCCCGTTAAAAATTCGTACAGTTCTATGTATCGATTGCTCACTTGTTCTACGAATTCATCCGGCATCTCAGGCATTACATGACCTTCCTTACCTTGAAACCCATGATCCATAAGCCATTCTCGTACAAACTCCTTAGACAATTGTTTCTGTGGAATGCCTGCCGCTTGCCGGTCCTCATACCCTTCTTTATAAAAATACCGACTGCTATCAGGGGTATGTATCTCATCTATTAAAATGATCTCATTATCCTTCATCCCAAATTCATACTTCGTATCGACAAGTATCAATCCTTTGGCTGCAGCCATCTCTGTCCCTTTCTTAAATAAGGCCCTTGTATATTTTTCTAAGGTATCCCATTGATCGAGGCTTACAATCTCTTGTTCTAAAATTTCTTCTTTAGAGATATCTTCATCATGCCCTTCTTCTGCCTTGGTAGCAGGCGTAATAATAGGTTCCGGAAATGGATCGTTCTGTCTCATTCCATCAGGCATAACTACGCCACATATTACCCGCTTACCAGATTTATACTCCCTCCATGCATGACCTGCAAGATAACCTCTGATTACCATTTCGATTCGGATAGTCTTACACTTCAATCCTACAGAAACATTGGGGTCTGGCGCTGCCATCAACCAATTAGGTACTTCTGAGCTGGTCGCTTCTAAAAAGTACTTAGCAATCTGATTAAGCACTGCTCCTTTATAAGGAATAGGACGTGGAAGGATATGATCGAAAGCAGATATCCTATCGCTTGCAACCATTACCAGTTTTTCTCCTAAGTCGTAGACGTCTCTGACCTTGCCATGGTATACTCCATTCTGGCCACTGAATACAAAATCTGTTTTAGCTAATCCTCCTTCCATGCAACGATGATTTATAGTAATATAACAAAGGTATTCTACTTAAGGGATAAATTAAAATAGAAGTGCCTTATTAATCTAAGTGGATCAGAAAGTAATGTTGGAATTTCGATAGAAGAGCAATGAAATTATTAAAGCAGATGAGCAACCCATTGTATATGGAAGCTTAAAGGGGATTTAGAAAGAAATCCTGCTTTAATGGAAAAGGCTACGGAAAACAATCACACAAATGATTCTTCCAGTATGGTAAAAAGACTCAGACAGAGCACGATTATCCGCTGATTTTCAGAGGTATACTCTACATATTCATAAGCCCTGGGGTTAGGTGAATCTGTATGCTTAGGATTGATTACAGCGGCGACTTCCTTCCCTTTTATAGAAATCGGATGAAGGAGCAGTACATCTTGAGGTTGGATCTGACCATAAATCGTTCTTCCATCAGAAGACAGTAAAGTGCCGTCATTTCTGATCAACCCAAATGGCTTATCATTAAAATAAACACGGGTTTCCCCTTTCATAGAAATGTAGAAAAACTTCTCTTCACTGGTCTGAACCAGAAGCGTGCTTACATCTTTTTTATTATAGACTTTAAATGAAAAAGCAACAAGTTTTTCATGGTAGATAGATTTAAGAAATCCAGCATGCTGATTATATCGAGTTGTTTTCGATTTTTTAGACTCATGACTCAGTGAGAGCAATTCTACTTCTTTGTCTGTAAGAGGTACAAGTTCTGTAACCAGTGTTTCTAGCTCTTTCTCAAGTTTATGAATATCGCGTTTAGCCAGTCCAGTCGGATTGTTTATGTCTAAGCTAAACTTAGCAACTTGATACCCGACATATCCAAGTGCACCAGCAACAATAGCGGTTACGATCATCTTATTAAATTATACTTGCTATTAATTCTTAACAAGGTAAGTGATTACCGAGATATAAAAGCCATGTCTATGAGGAAAAATAATTATGGTTACCCTAAGTAAGATTTCAGAGCATTCCGATTTACAGATTTTCTCATTCTTCTCAGTGCCCTTTCCTTAATCTGTCTCACCCGTTCTCTTGTCAGTCCATACATATCTCCTATTTCTTCTAAGTTCATAGGACTATTCCCACTTAGTCCATAATAGGCACTCAGAACTTCTACTTCTCTGGGAGAAAGGCTAGATAAACCATGGAATACTTCTGCTTTAAGTGACTCTTCCATCAATTTTAAATCTGGACTTTCATCATCGCCTAGAGACATAAGGTCTATCATCGTACTGTTTCCATCTTCTCCTGCTATCGGCGCATCCATGCTCAAGTGTCGGTTTCCGCCACGCAACATGTTCCCTACTTCCTTCGGCTTAACATCCAACAAGTCTGCTAACTCCTCATGGGTTGGTTCCCTCTCGAATTCTTGAACAAAAGAAAGGTAGGCTTCATTGACCTTATTATAAGCGCCCACTTTACTTAATGGAAGCCTAACCATACGGCTGTATTCTACAATGGCACTCAAGATGGATTGTCTGATCCACCATACTGCATATGATATAAACTTAAATCCTCTGGTTTCGTCGAATCGCTTCGCCGCCTTCATCAGACCGACATTCCCTTCATTGATAAGGTCACTCAAGGATAATCCTTGATTCTGGTATTGTTTAGCCACAGAAACCACGAACCTTAGATTGGCCTTAGTCATTTTTTCTAGTGCATCTTTATCTCCATCTCTGATCTTCCTTGCTAAATCAGCTTCTTCCTCCGCGTTAAGCAAGTCAATCTTAGAGATATCATTAAGATACTTATCTAGCGCAAGACTCTCTCTTGCTGTTATTTTATTTGTGATTTTCAGTTGCCTCATCAGCAGATATTATGAAACGGTGTATATATAATACGATGTAATAGAAGAAATAGTTTCTATTTACCATACTATATTATTATCAATATGAATATTATAACAATGATTCTATCGATTACGATATGGATATAATGTAGATTAATCACCTTCTAATCAACAAATTGAGTACTCGTGGCGGACTGGATATCAAGTAGTAAGGTGGAGAATATTTTAGATAGGGCTACGAAAAACACTCTTTAAGACAAGACTAATCTTTCATAAGAAATAAAAAAGCGGTTTCAAGAATCGCTTCCTGAAACCGCCAGTTGTATATCACTTGTGGGGATGATTACCCATCATTTCTATTCTGATCTCTTTCAGGCTTAGGCATAAGTACCTTGCGAGAAAGCTTCATTTTACCACTCTTAGGATCTATTCCTATGATCTTGAATTTCACCTTATCTCCTTCGCTAAACACGTCAGAAACATTGGCAATTCTTGAGTGAGATATTTCAGATACATGAAGAAGTCCACTCTTCCCTTCGAAGTCAACGAATACTCCATATGGCATAACAGAAGCTACCACACCTTCAAATTCGTCTCCCACTTCCGGAGTAAAGGTTATCTTTTTCACAGATGCTAAGGCAGCATCAATAGATGCCTTATCATTACTTGAAATCGATACAACTCCTTTATCATCTACTTCTTCTATATTGATAACTGTACCCGTTCTTTCCTGAATCTCCTGGATTACTTTTCCTCCAGGTCCGATTACTGCTCCGATAAAGCTCTTATCAATTATGATTTCCTGGATTCTTGGTGCATGAGGCTTAAGGTCATCATTGGCTTGAGAAAGCGTCTTATTCATTTCGTTCAGGATATGTAGCCTACCATCTTTAGCTTGCATAAGTGCTTGCTCTAGTTGCTCATAAGGCAATCCGTCAATCTTAATGTCCATCTGACATCCTGTGATACCATTAACCGTTCCTGTAACTTTAAAATCCATATCACCTACAGCATCTTCATCTCCTAAGATATCAGATAAGATAGCATATCTATCTCCTTCTGAAACCATTCCCATTGCAATTCCTGAAACTGGATTCTTAATACCGATACCAGCATCCATAAGGGCAAGAGATCCAGCACATACAGTCGCCATAGAAGACGATCCATTAGACTCAAGGATATCAGATACAATTCTTATTGTATAAGGATTTTCCTCTGGCATTACTTGCTTCAATGATCTACCGGCAAGGTTAGCATGCCCCACTTCTCTCCTACCCGGTCCTCTCATAGGCTTAATTTCTCCTACAGACAACGCAGGGAAATTGTAATGAAGGATAAAATCTTCAAATCTCAATCCAAGTGCATTATCAACCATAAGTTTATCACTCTTGGTTCCTAGTGTAAGTGAAGTAAGTGCTTGCGTTTCTCCTCTATTGAAGATGGCAGAACCGTGTGCACTCGGCAAGTAATCAACTTCTGTCCATATCGGTCTCACATCTACTGACTTTCTTCCATCTAGTCTTATTCCTTCGCTTAAGATTGTTTCACGGATGATTTCTTTCTTCAGCTTACCTAGGTAAGCACTGGCTAAACTTCCGTGCTCATCAGCATATTCCTCTCCTTTGTCTTCTACCAGTTTTTCTTGTAGCATCTCTGAGAGCTCTTTAAACTGATTTTTTCTTTCTTTCTTATCAAGGGCAGCTTTACAGATATTGTATATACCTTCTTTCGTAGTAGCCTTAACGTAGTCTTTCAACTCAGTATTAACCTCTTCTACTTCTATTTCTCTTTTCACCGTTGCAGACTCACCTACTTTCTGTGCAAGGTCTAACTGAGCTTGGCACTGAACCTTTATCGCGTCGTGTCCGATCTTAATGGCTTCTACCAGTTCGCTCTCTTGACATTCTTTACACTCGCCTTCTACCATCATAACATTATCAATAGATGCTGCTACGATAAGATCCATCGTTGCATTCTCTAGTTGATCTGTAAGCGGGTTTACGTGGTACTCACCATCGATCTTAGCAACCCTTACTTCTGATATAGGTCCTGCGAATGGGATATCTGATACAGCTAGTGCTGCAGAAGCAGCAAGCGCAGCATAACAATCTGCCATTCTATTCAGATCCCCTGATATAAGGTTGATGATAATCTGTGTATCGTTCATATAACCATCTGGAAACAATGGTCTGATTGCTCTATCTACTAGTCTAGATGTTAGGATCTCATAATCCGATAATCTAGCTTCTCTTCTGAAAAAGTTACCAGGAATACGTCCCGCTGCTGCAAATTTTTCTTGGTAATCAACGGATAACGGAAAGAAACTCTGTCCTTCTCTGGCAGAATGCGCAGAAACTACAGATGCAAAAAGCATTGTACTTCCGATTTTAACTACCACTGAGCCGTGTGCTTGAGTGGCTAATTTCCCTGTTTCTATGATAACTTCTTGTCCGTCAGGGAGGTTGAATGAGACGGACGTAGGAATGATGTTCCCCATAATTATTTCTTCTTCTATTATGTAATGAATATATATGTATTACTTCACAATAAGACGAGATAGAATAATATACAGGTTTCTGAGAGAAGTCTTATCGTAAAATAAAAATCGGGAGTTGAGCCTTTCTCAACTCCCGAAGGTTGTTTTTACTTTCTTATGTTAAGCTTCTCGATTAAGCTTCTGTACTTATTGATGTCTTTCTTAGATAAGTATCGAAGCAATCTTCTTCTTTTTCCCACTAGGGTAAGAAGTGCTCTTCTACTTGAATGATCTTTCTTATTTTCTCTTAAGTGATCAGACAATGCTTGAATTCTAAATGTGAATAATGCTACCTGACCTTCTACAGATCCTGTGTTAGCAGCAGTTCCGCCATGCTCAGCGAAAATTTCTTGAACTTTTTCTTTCGGTAAGTAAGTTGCCATTTTTTAATTTTTAAATGTTACCAATCTAACGATTACGAAAATACGTTATTAGCGGCGGCAAAAGTAACCTTATTTATTGAGAATTAGTGGTTTTAAGCCCTATTTATTAAAATGTAACGCACAAGGTTTCTGACATAGTGTTTAAGAATGAAAATATCCCAGTCGAAACAATGCATATACAACAACTTAAAAGATGTGTATTAACGCTTACCCAGCTCAATTACTTGGGCATCTTTTATGTCAGCACCATCTATGGAAAATCTAAGAATGGTACGGATCTTATGCCACCCTATTATTCCATATGCTCCAGGATTCATGTGCAACAATTCAAGCTTTTTATCATAGAGCACCTTGCATATATGAGAATGACCACATATATATAACTTAGGCTTTTCTTGCTGGAGTAGTTCGGATACACGTTTCGTATATCTACCAGGATATCCTCCGATATGGGTCATCACGACCTTAACGTCTTCGCAATAAAAAACTTGATTAAGTGGGTACTCTGCTCTGACATCTTTATCATCGATATTCCCGTACACTCCCTTGATCGGCCATCGATCATTAATCACATCTATACTTTCTAGCGAACCGATGTCCCCAGCATGCCACACTTCATCAACTTCCTCTAAATATGGAAGTATCTCGTCAGCGGGGTAACTGTGGTTGTCTGATATAAGAGCGATTCTCTTCATGTCCTCATCTAATTGAAAATTCAAAACCCTAAAACTACGCTATTCTTTAAAACAAGTAATGCATATTTCCTCATTCAATGAATAAAGCAAACATATATAGACCTTCATAAAAAAAGAAACCGGGAAAGGAATCGATTAAAAACCTTGCCCGGATCTACCCAGAATCATTTTGAACGCATTATTGCGTAAAATGAAATTTTTACGATGTCATAGATTAACCTTTAATCCATGATGATCATCTTTTTCGTTTCGTTTAAATCTCCATAGCTTACTTTATAGTAATAAATTCCTGAAGCAGAAACATCGTTTCTATCTACAGTAATCGCATTAAGCCCTTTTAGGTATTGAGATGTAGTATTAAATATTTCTTTTCCACCTAGATCATAGATACTCACAGACACCTTACCATCTTCTGGCAAGAAGAACGATATCTGCGTATTGAACTGGAATGGATTAGGTGCATTCTGCAACAATGAAAATCCAGCATCTACTTCTTCATTCTCCATTACAACAAGGTCTGCAGAAAGTATTCCTCCATCCTGTGTATATACTTCTGCCCTGGTGATATCAGAAGTCATCGACAACTGATCTGCAGCTAGTTTTCCTTTTATGGTTAAAGAAAACAATTCTTCTCCACGAGTCGCATATCCAGCGGGAGCATCCCAGCTGAAGGTAAGTTGTCCTTGCTGAAGGTTCTGCATACCGAAATGACTAGGCACTACATCAATCCCTTG
>CAZFJO010000065.1:0-7507 GCA_964518915.1 uncultured Saprospiraceae bacterium | reverse complement strand
TACTCATTCACGATGTTACCCGCTATGGTTCTATTTCTGACTACATCTGGGCAAGCTCGATTAGACGGGCTATCCTGTAGAATCAAGTCCACATCGCAATAGGCAAAATTTCCAGACTCATCAATGACAAACATCTTAAGTGGAATTCTAGCTGCTACCCCATTAGGCACATCAGAACAATCGAAAGACATATTAGGTGTATTTCCATCTGAAGTAAATGAATACTTCAAGGTTCCTCCACGAGAGCACCCATCTTCAGACTTGTGGTTGAAATCACTCGCCCATATTTCTGCATTTCCATCTCGATCCAGTGCCCATACAAGCTCTCCGAAACAGATCGGCGTAGGATCCTTAGAATCTTTTATGACGAAAACGATCTCACATGTATCTCTGTTCTGGCATTCATCTGTAGCTATGAAGTAAGCCTTGTGAGTACCCGCAGCATAAGTGTCGCTGGCGTCATTGCTATTGCCTCTCAACTCTATATCTCCATCGTTCCCTAAATCTATCTCGTACTTGTAACTGATATCTTGAGCAGCTGTACAATCATCGGTTGCTTCTACTACTAAATCTATGAATCCACTACATCCCGTACCTTGCACTTCTCGATCATTACATCCAGTTGTGAATACAGGACCATCAGAATTCTTAAGAGAAATCTTCTGTAAGTACTCATGGAAATATGGGTAATCTGGATCGAATGAACACCAATCAGTCACCTTCCAGTGTCTTACAACTTTCATGCACAATCCTTCTACATCATAGAACTTTTTATCTTCATAAGATATGCCTATGTTCATACATTCATCAATTATAATATCTGGCTTCCCTGCTTTTCCTTCAGGATCAGCATCGATAGAACTACAACCATCTATGGTAATGTCGTCCGGCCAGTCTATGTTAGCATAAGTTAATTCGTTGATGGTTCTGATGGTAATCATCTGTACACAAGTTGCTCTCGTTCCTTGTTGATCTTCTGCATACCATGTTCTGTTAATCTTACCGATACCGCATTCATTAAGATCTGATAGATCATCTATGTAGTCTACAACTGGGTCACAATTATCTGTTGCCGTTGCCATACCTGTAAGGGTCAAGTTGTCTTTATCTTGTGTACAGTTTATACTTACATCTGCAGGACAAGTTATCTCTGGAGCGATCTTATCTTGTACCCTTACTTGCACCCTACAATCGTTGGTATTGCCATCGTTGTCTCTTACTCTTAAGGTTACCATGACGTAATCAAAACCAGCATCTTCACAACAGAAATTCACCTTGTCTCTGAAAAGTAGGTCTTCTGGCATGTTACAATTATCCGTCTCTCTTCTGACCAGAAAAGTATCTATTCCACAATTATCCCATGAGCCATCGTCAATAGACTCCGCATAAACGTCTGCCCATCCTAGATGATCTAAGGTCACTACGGTAAAGCCCTCGCATATGGCCGTCGGTGATTGCACATCTCTTACTTCTGCAAGCCGGAAACATTCCGTCGTAAAACCACACTCATCCGTAATGAAATATACGATCCAGTTTAACCCGAGTGGCAATTGCTCTATGGTATATATACCATTTTCATCTATGCTTATCTTATTAAAAACAACATCGGTAAATGGGTCTCCACTGTCGTCTACTGGCTTGTAACCAACAACATATGTATAGCCAGAACAATCTGTAACGTCTGGTTCAGGAACTACCAGTGAACCATAGCACTCGTGATGCACTGTTTCTACTTCTAAAGTCGGTAGACCATCTGTATCACATACAGGTGCTACTTCATCCAGAACTTTAATAATCTGATTGCCCATTGTATCTTGACCAGTACACCAGTCTAGAATAGTCCATCTACGTAAAACTTTTATTCCCGCACCACATATATCGAACACCTTGTCTTCGAAATAGTATTGGATATTAGAACAGTTTACGCCTGTAGGAAAGCCTGTTACTTCTGGAGAAGGAGCCCCATTTTCCAATCGTAAAAAATCGTCTTCACATGAAAAAGATGGGTTAACTAAATCATTAAAATCATCTGGAAAAACAGTATTAGGCAGTAGGTGTCTCAGCAAGGTAATTGTCTGAGTACATCTAGCTTCATTCCCGTTGGCATCACTGCCCTTCCATGTACGCGTTACGATTGAGGATAAAACATCATCACAAGGGAAGTCTTCTACATCATCCCAGAAGGTAGGAGTAACTACTGTCATTCCGCATGCATCGGTAAACACAGGTTCAGGTACAGCCATACCCGGTGTTATATCTTCTCCACAGTCGATGGTTATGTCATCGCAACCGGTAATGGTAGGAGGCAACTTATCTTCTACAGAAATAAATCCCCAGCAAGATGTTGCACAGCCATTAAGCGTTACAGAAACCTTGAGTGTTTCGTATGCATTATCGAATCCTACAGTTGCACTAGGTAAGGGTACATCATTAAGATCAGTAATGGTTACTGTATAATCAGCTTCTACACCTACCATGCCTTCCAGCATCATAACTGCAGTGATTTCTACCATACAGTCTTCCTCTAAGGACACCTGTATTCCATCGTTGCATGCCATAGCAATTGTGCAATCTTGAGCTTTAACTGCTAGACTACATAGCAACATGATCATTAAGCATAACCCCTTCTGCCAGAAAGACATATGTCTGAGGTTTCTTGATCCGGTATGTATGGATTTTTTCATATTAATTTCTTTAAATCGATTTTTATAATTTCTATTCTGGGTAGAATTATTTAAGGTTGATCATTTTTTTAGTTACCAGTTGAGATCCTGCTTCAACTTGGTAGTATAGAATTCCATGTGCATTAAGCTGATCTGAACTTAGAGGCCATTCTTGAAATCCAGCAGCATAATTTCTTGTACGATTGTATACCATTTTTCCACTTAAGTCATATACCCTGAGTGTTACCTCTTGGTCTTGCTCTAGGGCAAATGGAATGACCGTTGACTGGTTAAATGGGTTAGGAGCATTCTGGAATACAATCATTCCAGACACTTCTAAATCGTTATCAAGTTCAACTATATCTAGGTTATTTACCTCAAGTGAACCATTGTATGCTTCAGGCGTAATTTCTTTTTTCTGAAGCGTAATCTGAGGTGTAGAAGAATCATCTTGCTTTCGCAAATGTATGCTGAATAAATGTCCAGCACCTCCTACATAACCTTCTGCATTATTCCAACTCATTCTTACTTTAATTCCGTCTTCAGACTGTACCCGTAGATGAGAAGAATTGATTTCTATTCCACTAGAAGTAATCGCTTCGTAAGTAAGGTTGCCCTCTATGTTTAACTCAAACTGGAACCCTTCTAGGTCCATCTCTCCACTATGGATAAACTGCAACTCTACTCTACCGTTTAACTGATTAAGAATTCTGTATCCCATAGAATACACTGATCTTGTTTCAATATCTCTTGCATTCTGAGAAGCACTGCCATTGATGTCTCCAACCTTAACACCTATGAAGTCTAGGTCTTTCTGGTCTTCGTCTATCTTGTAGATCTCATGCTTTTCATCGAATGGGAATGGCGATTCACCTGCGTCCCACACTTGTTCTGCATCAACGAATCTCCACGGCTTAGAAGAAGGTAATTCATCTATAATTCCGAGGACTAACTTTCTCAATTGTATAATGTCACTGGCAGAAATACTTCCAGAATTATTTACATCGGCGGCAATCTGCTGGTAATGAGATTGTAAATCTCCTAGTCCCAATATGTGTCTCTGAATCAATACTACATCAAGGGTAGAAATACCTGCCTTGTAATCATCTGCTTTATGAGGCTCTACAGAAAAGTCTTCATACATTTTCAATTCTTGAAAAGCATACGTACCATCTCTATCGGTTGTAGCCATCAATGGATATTCTGGAGAATCATTCAACAATAGAATTTCTACACCATCCATCATTTCATGGTGCTCGTTATATATGTGTCCACTTAGTGCTACGGATGCAACCTCTTCTTCTTCGTCCCCTTCTTCGTTCTCGTCTTCTTCAATCTCATCCTCTTCTTCTTCGTCCCCTTCCGTATCTCTATCACAATAGTTGTTATTATCCTGGATAATAATGGTAGTCGTACAATACTCGAAGTTATCGCTCGGGTCTGTCACGTACATCCTTAGATCAAATGTATCTCTACCATCCTCATCTAGATCTTCACATCTAAATGTTCTAAATGTATCTGTTATATCAGTTGTAAAGGATGCTACCAACTCTGTACTTGTATAACAATTATCGTGGCTACCTTTATTAAAATCACTGGCCCATATGGTAACCTCTCCAGTCTCCCCCATGATCACTGTAACTAAATCTGTAAAACACACAGGAGAAGGTTTCTTCTTATCTTCTATTTCGAATTCTAGTGTACAGGTTGTAGATACGCCACATTCATCGACCACCGTCCATTCGATAGAATGGATTCCTATAGGTAGAATGGAAGAAGCATCATTATCGGTACCACTTCTATCCCGTAGACCCATCGTTTCCTATATCTATTTTATAGGACCACTTGAGGTCTTCAGGTGCTGTGCAATCATCCGTTGCTTGAGCAATTAAGGTAACCTCAGCTTCACAATCATTTAAGTAACTTACGTCCTGGACTTCTGTACATCCTTGCGTAATAACGGGTGCATCACTATTCAATACTTTAATCACTTGGGTGTAATACCATATACCTTTCGATCCGAAGAGCGGATTATACTGACACCAATCAACGACCGTCCACACCCTAACTATTTTAGTGCAGGCACCATCTACATATTGGAATTCTGTGTCTTCATAATCATATATAGCATTGGAGCAAGAGGTATTAGTCAGTACCGGATACCTTGCATTCATAGGTAAGTCTTCTGGAAGTAGGCTACCACCTGCACAACCATCAGGAAGTGTTACATGTTGCGGCCATTTAATGAATGAATCATCGAAAGCATCTTTATTAACAACATATATACGTTGTGTTTTAGTCAATGTATTGTTAGCAGGATCTGTTGCTGTAAAATCTCTTAGAATTACTCCGATGCCACAATCGTTGAAATTGAATGTAGAGTCTACAGAAATCGTTACATCACAATTATCTTCTGCAGTAGGAAAGCCAAATTGGCTAAGATTAGAATAATCGTCATCACAATCCAAGGTTACATCATCCGGACAGGTAATCCATTCTGGAAGAATGTTGTCTTGAACAACAACATTAACCATACATACATTGGAATTACCTGAGAAGTCAGTGACCCGCATCTGGACCATTACATCTTCTCCTACATCTTCGCAACAGAAGCTTACCTTCTCTCCCCACTCGCTGTCTTCTCCGCATGCGAATTCCTCCATTCTTCTTAACTCAAAAGTTTCTATTCCACAATTGTCCCATGACCCATCATCGAATGTTGGGTATTTTGCCTTGGCCACACCGTCTTCATCTAAAGACACGTATGTAAATAAATCACATACCGGAATAGGCTCTTGTGTATCGACTATGGTCAATTCTGCAGAGGCTTGATCTGAATTTCCACAGGCATCGGTAACCGTATAAACAATCCATAAGTCACCATGATCTGCGGGTACATCTTCTAAGAAATATGAACCATCTGTAGGATGGATGAAAAGACCATCCGTGATCAAGTCTCCGGTAGGGTTACCTTCTTCATCCTTAAGCATATAAGCCACCGTATATCTCCAAGTAGAACAATCCTCAACTTCTGGTGGTGGAATTTTAACAAGTGCCGCACACTCGTGTTCTGTAGTTTCAATCTCTATAAGGGATTCAACTGTAATTACAGGATCTATTCTATCTTCTACAGATATTACTTGCGTGTGTGTTGAATCTCTGTTAGGTGGACAATGTTCTCTGACAGTCCATCTTCTTAGTACTTTAAAGGCATTGTCTATATTATCTTCTCCACACTTCTCAAGTATTACATCTTCAAAAGTTACCGTCGCCCCTGCGCATAAGGTACCTGTCGGATACCCTGTTACAGACGGATCTGGTGCTCCATTATCCAATCTCAAAAAGTCATCACATGCTTCTATACTAGGGTTAGGCCCGGTTAAATCATGCCAGTTACCTGGGAATACAATATCCTCCCATGGTGCACGGATCACACTGATTGTAGAGGTACATGAGGTCGTATTTCCGTTTTCATCCGTTATAAACCAAGTTCTCGTAATGATAGAACTAAAAGGTCCTGTACATAAATTATCTACCATCAAGTCTTCATACCTTAAAGTGGCATCTCCACACAAGTCGTATCCTTCTAGCAGATAGGTTCTGTTGCCTATCTTAGTAACAACTGTTCCTAATGGGACAGGAAACCCAGTGAATTCTGGGTCCATAATCTCGTCGCAATCAACTTCTACATCCTGACATACAAGAGCAGGTGCAGACTTGTCTTCTACTGTAAGAAGTCCCCAGCACGAATTGAGTGTACAATCGTGGATGACCCTTACTTGAATTTCTTTTCCTATATAGGCACCTGTAATGATGCCATTCGGAATAATGGTATCGGCCTCGATGTCTATTAATTCAATGTCGAATGATGAAGGGTCTGAAGGCGACGCTTCTAGAAACTGCTCTGGAGTAACTTCCAGCGAACAATTATTAGACAAGGACAGGTTTAAGAAATTGTTACAAGCCATATATAAGGAGGTCTCATCTACAAGTTCCACATCTTCCGTTGTTGTGAAGCTACATGTAGTTGCTCCCATAGGTGCTCCTACATTAGCGTCTACTGTCACAGTAATCTGATTGACACCTATAGCATCTCCCCACGCTACTTCAACTTCTCTTTCGTCTGTCGGACCTACAATCACACCACCACCAGAAATACTCCATGTGATAGATGCAATGTCCTCTTCTGGTATATCTACGAAATAAGTTTCTCGCTGAGATATACAGTTGTTTAAATCACCATAAATACGTTCGTCAGGATAACTACATGCATTTTCAGATGTGATGGTATACTCTTCCGTTCCGTCTGAAACGACCACCTCCCATAGAAATCCTTCTATGCGGATACCGCTTAGTGTATACGCTCCTGCAGGTCCTTCCACAATAACAAAGTCATCAGCATACGTTGTCGGTAATGCTGGAGGTGCCGCTGAAGCTGGATCGAAAAAGTTGTTGGTTTCTACCAATGTCCACGTTTCTCCTGGTGCGGAAGTAATGGTAAAAGATTCCATGTACTGTCCGTCTCCTGGTTGTGAAGCATTATTTAGACAATTACATTCAGTTGTTGCGACGTCGAGTTGTCCATAACTGCTTCCTGCAATGAATATCATGCTTAAGCAGAATATAAAACGTACAACAGACCGATGAATTTCTGGGTAGATGTGTAATGGTCTAGTCATTAGAATTTGTTTGTAAAAAATCTTTCTTGTAACATTCGTTTTTGCTCGCTTCTCATTTCTTGAAACTATCATCACAGTAGACATAGCTTCTCCCACATACCCCATTAAGCCAAATTCTAGACCAATTTCAGTTTCATATTAAACTAATATTTAATGTGTTAATAC